>NZ_JBQYSN010000030.1:0-48579 GCF_052686535.1 Agrobacterium sp. DKPNP3
CCGCTGATTTTTCACGGCAACGACCGGCCGGGCGTGATGCTGGCGGGCGCTGCCCAGACCTATCTCAACCGCTACGGCGTCAAGGCCGGCAATCGCCCGGTGGTGGTGACGAGCCATGACAGCGCTTGGTATGCGGCTTTCGATCTTCACGGTGCCGGCGCCCGCGTTCAGGCGATTGTCGATACCCGCGACAAAGTGCGCGAGGACCTGGTGAACGAGGCGCGCGCGCTCGGCATTCCGGTCAGGCTGTCGCATACCGTCACGGCGACGTCGGGACGGCTGCGCGTCAAGTCGGTCCGCGTCAATCCGGTGAATGGCTCGACAGTCGCTGCGGGACAAGAGATTGCCTGCGACGCCGTGCTGATGTCGGGCGGCTGGACGCCGTCTCTGCATCTCTTCTCCCACACGCAGGGCAAGCTCGCCTGGGATAATGAGCGGACCACTTTCCTGCCC
Source organism: Agrobacterium sp. DKPNP3 (assembly GCF_052686535.1). NCBI lineage: Bacteria > Pseudomonadati > Pseudomonadota > Alphaproteobacteria > Hyphomicrobiales > Rhizobiaceae > Agrobacterium > Agrobacterium sp. DKPNP3. Next base: position 454 of record NZ_JBQYSN010000030.1, read on the forward strand.
GCCATGACGAACGAGGATTGCGTGATCGCCGGCGCCGGGCGCGGGCTGTGGGGCATCGAGGCCGCGCTAAAGGACGGCGCGGAGCGCGGTCGCGAAATCGTCGCGGCGCTTGGCAAGACCACCAATGCCTCCAGCCAGGCGGTGGAACACGATCGTCCCGGCAGCGGTGTCTCCCACACGGAACTGCCGAGCGACCGCGACGCCGGCAAGGCCAAGGCCTTCGTTGATTACCAGAACGACGTGACGGCCAAGGACTTGCGGCTTGCCGTGCGCGAGGGCATGCGCTCCATCGAGCATGTGAAACGCTATACGACCAACGGCATGGCGACCGATCAGGGCAAGATGTCCAACATCAACGGCCTGAACATCGCGGCACAGGCTCTGGGCAAGCGCCAGCCGGACGTGGGTCTCACCACCTTCCGTCCGCCCTATACGCCGACGACCTTCGGCGCTTTTGCGGGTTACCACCGTGGCGCGCATTTCGAGGTGACACGCAAGACGCAGATCGACGGTTGGGCCGAGGCCCATGGCGCGGTCTATGAGCCGGTCGGGCAATGGCGTCGCGCCTGGTATTTTCCGAAGCCCGGCGAAGACATGGACGCGGCGGTCGGCCGCGAATGCCGGGCGGTGCGCCAGAGCCTCGGTATTTTCGACGCCTCGACGCTCGGCAAGATCGAGGTGGTCGGTCCCGATGCGGTCGAGTTCATGAACCGCATGTATACCAATCCCTGGACGAAGCTCGCGCCCGGCCGCTGCCGCTACGGCCTGCTGCTCGGCGACGACGGCTTCATCCGCGACGACGGCGTCATTGGCCGCATGACCGAGGACCGTTTCCACGTCACCACCACGACAGGCGGCGCCGCCCGCGTACTGAACATGATGGAGGATTATCTCCAGACCGAATGGCCCGATCTCAAGGTCTGGCTGACCTCGACCACCGAACAATGGTCCACCATCGCTCTCAACGGTCCGAATGCGGCCAAGCTGCTTTCGCCGCTGGTGGAAGGCGTCGAGCTGACGGAAGAGACCTTCCCGCATATGTCCTGCGTGGAATGCACGGTCGCCGGCATGCCGGCGCGGCTGTTCCGCGTCAGCTTCACCGGCGAGATCGGCTTCGAGATCAACGTGCCGGCACCTCTCGGCCGCAAGCTGTGGGAAATCCTCTGGGAGGCCGGCCGGCAATATGACATCACGCCTTACGGCACGGAGACCATGCACGTTCTTCGCGCCGAAAAGGGCTATATCATCGTCGGGCAGGATACCGACGGCACGGTCACGCCCTATGACGCTGCGATGGGATGGGCGGTCGGCAAATCAAAGCCCGATTTCGTCGGCAAGCGCGGCCTTGCCCGTCCCGATCTCGTCGCCAAGGGCCGCCGCCATCTCGTCGGCCTTCTGACGGAAGATCGCTCCAAGCTGGAGGAGGGCGCGCAGATCGTCTTCGATCCCAAACAGCCGATCCCGATGAAAATGGTGGGGCATGTGACCTCGTCCTATCATTCGGACGCCGTTGGCCAGCCGATCGCGCTCGCCCTTGTCGAAGGCGGGCATGAGCGGATGGGCGAGACCGTCTATATTCCGATGCTGGACCGTACGATCGCCGCGAAAATCACCGGGATGGTCTTTGTCGATCCCGAAAACACCCGCCTGAAAATCTGAAGTTGGAGATGACAATGAACATGCGCGTTTCCTCCCCCGTTCCAGGCGTACTGGCCGAGAGCAAAGCCGCCAAGGTCAGCGTCTTGGCCGCGCCGGCGCGGTTGTCGCTCAGGGCGCGCGGCGATCTGGCCCCGCTTAACGCCGCCCTTGGCTTGACCTTGCCCGAGCGGATCGGCGCCCGCGCCGCTTCCGGCGAAACCGAAACGCTGCGGCTTGGCCCGGATGAATGGACCATCCTTGCGCCGATCACCGAAACCGGCCGGCTGATCGCCGCCTGCGCCGGCATTTACGCCAGCCATCCGCACAGTCTCGTCGATATTTCCGGGCGCGAGGTGACGCTGCTGATCGAGGGGCCGCAGGCTGCCGAACTGCTGACGCTCGGCTGCGCCCGCGACATCGAGACCATTGCCGTCGGCGAGGGCCGCCGGACGATCTTCGACGGCGTGACCGTGGTGCTGTGGCGCGATGCGGAAAATCGCTTCCGCATGGATGTCTGGAACAGCTTCGTGTCGCATCTCGGCCATTTGCTTGAAACTGGCTGCAAGGAACTTGCCGCCGATATCGCCTGATCCTGGAGGAGAAAACCATGCTCAACCGCTTGCCACACGATACCGTTTCGGACACGGTGATCGCCGAGGCCATCGCCGAGGAACTCGACCGCCAGAAGACGCAGATCGAGCTGATCGCCTCGGAGAACATCGTGTCCGCCGATGTTCTGGCCGCTCAAGGCTCGGTTCTGACCAACAAATATGCCGAGGGCTATCCCGGCAAGCGTTATTATGGCGGCTGCGAATTCGTCGACAAGGTCGAACAGGTCGCCATCGACCGGCTGAAGCAGCTCTTCGGCGCGGAATTCGCCAATGTGCAGCCGCATTCCGGCGCGCAGGCCAATCAGGCCGTGTTCCTGGCGCTGCTGCAGCCGGGCGACCGCATCATGGGGCTTTCGCTCGCCCATGGCGGCCACCTCACCCACGGCTCGCCGGTAACGATGTCCGGCAAGTGGTTCGATGTCGTTTCTTATGAGGTTAACCCCGAAACCCACCTGATCGACATGGACAAGGTGCGCGAGAAAGCGCTGGAAACGAAGCCGAAGTTGATCATAGCGGGCGCCTCCGCCTATCCGCGCCAGATCGATTTTGCAGGTTTCCGCAAGATCGCCGATGAAGTCGGCGCCTATCTGATGGTCGACATGGCCCATTATGCCGGGTTGATCGCCGGCGGCAAATATCCGAACCCGGTGCCGCACGCCCATGTCGTCACCTCGACCACCCACAAGACCCTGCGCGGCCCACGCGGCGGCGTGATCCTGACCAATGACGCCGATCTTGCCAAGAAGCTGAACTCGGCCGTTTTCCCCGGCAATCAGGGCGGCCCGTTGATGCATGTCATCGCCGCCAAGGCGGTTGCCTTCGGCGAGGCGCTGCGGCCCGAATTTTCCGACTACGCCGGTCGGGTGATCGCCAATGCGCAGGCACTGGCCAAGGTCCTGAAGGATGGCGGCCTCGGCATCGTCTCTGGCGGCACGGATAGCCACATGGTGCTGGTCGATCTGCGCCCGAAAGGCGTGACCGGCAAAGTGGCCGAGATCGCCCTGGAGCGAGCGGGGTTGACCTGCAACAAGAACGCCATTCCGAACGATCCGGAAAAGCCTTTCATCACGTCCGGCATCCGCCTCGGCAGCTCGGCCGGCACGACGCGCGGCTTCGGTGTGGCTGAATTCGAAAAAATCGGCATGATGATTCTGCGCGTCATCGATGCGCTGGCCGTGAATGCGGAAGGTGACATCGCAGTCGAGGCCGACGTGCGGGCAGAGGTTGCCGCCCTTTGCGACGCTTTTCCGATTTATGTTTCGTGATCGGGCGCACCAGTCTGCGTAGAGTCAGGCTGGTGCGTTAGTCCCAAAGTGGGATCGGCGCTTTTTGAACGATAAGGTATTTGCTCTGCCTTGCACTTTCGGGCATCTGGCAGGGCATGTCGCTTACCGGCGTTAGTTGCTGCGTGTGGGCCACGGCAAGACTTAATCGCTTCTGATTGTGAAACTGTAACAAAGTGCTTGGCACATCGCCTGTCGGCCCTTTAATTGTCAATCGCCCGTTATACGGCAGGCAACACCAGTTTCCATCCGTGAGGAGATAAACATGTTCACCCATGTTATGATTGGCAGCAACGACCTCCAGCGCTCCAAAAATTTCTACGATGCCACCTTTGTTGCCCTCGGCGGCAAGGCCGGTCAGGTGGATGCGAGAGGGCGGCTGATCTACCTCCACGAAGGCGGGCGGCTTATGATCACGACCCCGATTGATGGAAAACCGGCAACCGCAGCCAATGGAGGAACGATCGGCATCGCGGTGACAACTCCTGACCATGTGCTTGCATGGCATGCAGCCGGCGTCGCACATGGCGGCACGTCGATTGAAACCCCGCCGGCGGAACGGCCGAACGGCGCGTTTGTCGCCTATCTCCGCGATCCTGATGGAAACAAGTTGACGGCCAGGACAGCGTCAACGCGATAAGCCGGCGCGCACCGTGACCTGCGGGCGGCTGTAAACAAACCGGCTTAACGCAGATCAAACTCGCTGCCTTTCGGTCAGGAGCAGTTCAAAGGTGACGCAGACCGGATTTTTGCCGCGGACGAGCCGCCCACCACTGATGTGTTTGGTGAGGTCCACCATTGCGATATCCAGCATTGCCTGCTGTCCTCCGCCGACGGAGGGATCTATAGAGCCATTACGGATAAGTATTTCGCTGGCAAAAGCGGTCAGGCTCGTCCCGTCCTCGTAATCCGCACCGATCAGGCTGCCGATGCCGTTGATATCGACCTCGTGCAGACCGAACTGGGAAGAAGCCGCTTCAAGGGCCATGCAGATATCTGTGTTTGGCCGTACGGTACATAAGATTGCCCGCAGTCCTGACGTGGTGCGACAACGCGGTCTGGCAACGGGTGTAAAAAGTGGAAAGTTGGTTTCCTCGTCCTTTTGCACATCGAGGATTGCGCCATCGAGGGCAAGTGCCTCAAGCGCGGTTTCGTGGGCGAATTGTGCTTCCAAAGGCAATAGATGTCCCATGGAAACAATTCCCTCGGCGGATTGCCATGAACCGTGGCAGTGCAGGAACGGCGCACCGTCTCGCCGGCCCATATGCAGGCCCGCGTCATTGATTATTCCTCCGGGCATGGAAAAGGTTTCGCTGTACCAAGCGGCATGGGCACCATCGGGTGAGGCGGCGGGCATGACGTAGTTCAACTGCTTCATTGGCACGTTTTTTAGCCAGACATAACCGCCTTCGAAACCCTGTTCCTCAAAGGCTTCGGCAATTGCCTGATTGACGGATATTCCAGGCTTCGCCGTCAGAGTGACGGAATGGGCATGGCATCCAATGGCACGAAACCGCTCGGCCGTTGCGGGTCCGGGATGGACGATGCGACGGGGGAGCTCCACCGTGTCCATCCCAGTCATACGGCGAGCCCGGCCGTTATGAAGCCGCCATCGACAGCAAGCACCTGTCCGTTGACATAGCTTGCATCATCCGACACGAGGAACGCGACGGCGGAGGCAATTTCGTCCGTCCGGCCATAGCGGTGCATGGGAACGCGGCTATGCCATTGGGTGCGGACGTTTTCCGTATGAACGGCCTGGGTGAGGGGGGTGTCGACGGGTCCGGGCGCAATCGCGTTAACGCGAATGCCGGATTGGCCCAGCTCGTTTGCCATGACCATCGTCAGAAGATTGACGCCGCCTTTCGATGCGCCATAGGCGCTGCGACCGCGATTGCCGCACATGCCGGAGACGGAGCTGATATTGACGATGGAGCCGCCAAGCTCTCGTTCCAGCCAATATCGCGCCGCGGTTCGCGCCACTGCGAAGCTGCCGACGAGATTGACGTCGATAATACGTCGGAATTCCTCGACGCTGGTGTCGACGGAGAGCTTGTCGATGCCGATGCCGGCGCTATTGACGACGGCGACCAGATCGAATGACCGACTTGACATGCCTGCGGTCAAAGCAGCGAAAGCCTGTTCAATCGAAGCCTCCTCCGCTACATTGCAGACGATGCCACGCGAGGGCTCCAAACCCAGCTTTTCACAGGCCGCATCCAGAGCGTCGCGCTTGAGGTCCAGCAGCCATGGCTGCCATCCGCGCGCCATCAGAAGCTGCGCGGTAGAGAGGCCTATACCGGATGCACCGCCGGTAATTGCAACCGCCCCCTTTATCCCTGTCGTCTGCTGCGTCATACCGTCTCCTCCCGGTTGAATGTCGTGCTGTCAGCCTGTCCGCTTTTCGTCGAAGACCGGCAGTTGGCCACGCTTTTCCAGTTCTTCGCGGATCATCTTCTTGGTAATCTTGCCATAGGCGGATTTTGGCATGGCCTCCCAGAAAACCACGGTCTTTGGTAGCTTGTAACGGGCCATCTTGCCCTCGAGATAGGCCTTGAGGTCGATGCCGCCGATATCGGCACCGTCCCGCGCAACACAGACGGCAAGGCCCACCTCGCCCCACACCGCATCCGGCACGCCTAGAACTGCGGTTTCACTGATATCGGGATGCATGAGGATTTTTTCTTCGATTTCCCGTGGGTAGATGTTCGAGCCGCCGGAAATATACATGTCGGAGGCGCGACCAGTAATGTAAACGAAGCCGTTTTCATCACGGTGGCCAAGGTCGCCGGTGCGGAACCAGCCATTGCGGAAGGCCTTCGCATTCGCCTCCGGGTTTTCGTAATAACCGGCGAAGACAGCGGGACCGATAACGCAAATCTCGCCGGTTTCGCCCGCGCCAACCTCCTCGCCCGCGTCGTTCTGGATTTGCACTTCCATGCCGGTACGGTCGAATCCGCAGGTGCCGATGCGCGCTTGCGGACCGTCTTCGGCGCTATGGAAGGAAGGAGGCAGCACGGTGATGTTTCCGGTGACCTCACCCAGCCCGAAATATTGCACCAGCACCGGGCCGAGCTTGGCGAGTGCCCGTTTCTGATCAGCGCGATACATCGGGGCGCCGGCATAGATGACGTAGCGCAGCGAGGAATGATCGTATTGATCGACGGACGGGTCCTCGATCAGCATTTTGAGAATGGTCGGCACCGTGAAGGCATTGGTGACACGCCACTTCTCGATCAGTGCCCATACCGCCGCAACATCGAGTTTTTCCGACGCCGGTAGGACGGTTTTCACGCCGTGCGCCACCTGCACCAATTGATGGACACCCGCGCCGTGGGAAAGCGGGGCGACGACGATGGAGGCGTCATCCGGCCCGGTAGCGGGCATCAGATCGCAAAGGTGGTTGGTGATGACGAAAGCCATCTGGCCATGCGTCAAAACAGCGGCTTTGGGACGGCCAGTAGTGCCTGACGTGAAGAAGAACCAGCAGGGATCGTCGCGATCCACAGCCTGGCTCTTCACCCTCATCCCCTGGTGGCGATCAACGATGGCATCATAATCTTCGCCGAACTCCGCTTGTCCGATAGCGATCGTGAAGTCGATGGCCGCCGCCGCACGGCTCGCTTGTGCATGGTCAGGAAAGGCGCTGGCGCAGATCATGCCGCGTGCACCACTCGCCTTTGCCAGATAGGCGACCTCATCAGGTGACTGGCGGTAATTGGTCGGCACCCACACAGCACCCACCCGAAAGCAAGCGAACATGGATTCGAACATCTGATTGTTGTTGGAGGACTGCACCAGAATGCGGTCTCCCTTCGCGACGCCGAATTCATGGATTAGCGCATGGGCCATGGCATCAACCCGGGCTTCCATCTGAGCCCAGGTCCACGTCTTTTCGCCCCAGACGAACCCGATGTGGTGAGGGTTCCGCCGCACCGCCTGTGTCAGGAAATGCGAAAGGTTCATCACCCGGGTCGTTGAAGGCGCGACCCCGCCCGCAGGATGCTGCACGGCGTTCGGTGTCGTCATTTCACGCGCTCCATGATCGAGACATAATTGGCAACCGCAGTGCCACCCATGTTGAATACGCCGGCCAGGGAGGCGCCGGGGATCTGCATCTCGCCAGCCTCGCCCACCAACTGCATGGCTGCCATGACATGCATCGAGACGCCTGTTGCGCCGACAGGATGACCCTTGGATTTCAGACCTCCCGATGGATTGATCGGCAAGCGCCCGGTTTTCAGCGCCGTTCCCTCACGCACGACCCGATGGCCTTCGCCGGGTTTCGCCAATCCCATCGCCTCGTATTCGATAAGCTCTGCTATGGTGAAGCAGTCGTGCGTTTCGACGAAGGAAAGATCGTCGAGGGTTGCCCCTGCGAGGTCGAGCGAGCCCGCCCAGGCGCGTCGCGCACCTTCGAAAGCCAGCGGGTCTCGGCGGCTGAGCGCCATGATATCGTTGACATGTTTGCGCCCCCTGAAACCTATCGCGCGGTTCAGCGTGGCAGCCGTTTCCTCGTCGGCGAGAACGATGGCGGCGGCTCCATCTGATATTAGCGAGCAGTCGGTGCGGCGCAAAGGCGCTGCGACGTAGGGGTTTTTGTCCGACACGGTGTTGCAGAAGTCGAACCCGAAATCCTTGCGCATATGGGCGTAAGGATTGACCGCGCCGTTCGCATGGTTTTTGGCGGCGATCATCGCGAGCTCTTCCGAGCGGTCGCCGTAACGCTGGAAATACGCCTGGGCAATGCGTCCGAACTGGCCGGCGAAGCCGCCGGAAATATTGGCCTCTTCTGCACGGTAGCAGGCGGAAAGCAATATTTCGCCGACCTCGGCAGTAGGAAGCGCCGTCATCTTTTCGGCGCCGACGACAAGCGCAACGCGACCGCGCCCGGCTTCGATGAAGTCCATGGCGCTATAAAGGGCGGCCGACCCGGTCGAGCAGGCGTTTTCGAACCGCGCTGCCGGCGTATAGGCGAGCCGCTCATCACCCATCGCCACAAGCGCACCCTGAAAGTCCTGTTTTGAGAAGCCGTTATTCATGACGCCAACAAAAATGCCGTCGATATCGCCGGCATCGACGCCGGCGTGTTCGATGGCGGGCGCCACGACCGAAGCCATCAACTGTTCGGTATTTTCGAGGGCCGACTTGCCGAAAGGCGAATGCGCCCAGCCGACGATCTGTGCTTTGCTCATTTGCTCGTTCTCCGTATCTGACGTTTCGTGTCGCCTTCACCGCGCGTTCGGGCGCGGCTGGCCATCATTTCTGCGATGCGTGTTTCGATGCGGGTAACTTCATCGCGTAGCAGCGTTGCGAGTTCGGGTTGGCGCTCCGGCCGCATGCGGCTGTCAACGGCGGCGATGCTCAATGCGCCAGCCACCGCGCCATCGGGCGTGCGGATGGCGACCCCGATACCCCAGGAATTTGAGAGGATCAGGCCCGGATTAAGCGAGTAGCCATTCGCCCTCGTGGTTTCGACGTCGCGGCGAAGGCCCTCGAGGGTGATCCCGGGATAATTGGCGGCAATCAGCCCGCTATTGGCCGCGATAACGCTTTCTACCTCGGCATCGGAAAGCGCCGCCAGCATGGCGAGTGAACCGGCGCCAATGCCGAGCGGATGTTCGAAGCCGGCCTGAAGCGCATGGGTGCGCACCGGCCAGGTGCCTTCTTCCCGGTAAAGGCAAAGCGCAAATGTATCCCGACGCACGGAAAGGAAGCTCGAATCCTCCGTGCGGCGCGAGATCCGCGTCAGCCCGTCCTGCGCCATCTGCAGCAGGCCGAAACGGCGCGATGACAGGCTGCCCAGCACGTAGGCTTCCTCGCCCAGATAATAACGCCTCGTTTCTTCGTCCTGTTCGACGAGGCCGGCGCGGATCAACGCCAGCAACAGGCGGCGGGCTGTCGGCTTGTTGAGACCGCTCTCGGTAACGATGACTGAAAGTGCTGCGCCGCGTTCCGCGTGCCTGCCGACCAGGGAGAGCAGCGCCAGGGCCCGATCCACCGCGCGCGCGCCCGTCAGATCACTTTCAACCGGGATGATTGTCGTCCCCATATCAGGAAAAAGCTCCCACAGCACAACTTTGCCCGCCGTCGACCGGCAGACAGATACCTGTAATGAATTTAGCTTCGTCGGACGCCAGAAATACGGCCGCTCTGGCAATATCGAAAGCGTCTCCCATTCGTCCCACAGGCACGGCCGCATTGCGTGCTGCCACCATATCTTCGACGGAGGAATATTGGCTGCTGATCTGCTTGTAGATAAGCGGCGTATCGATCATGCCCGGAAGAATGCAATTGGCGCGGATACCCTGCCTGGCGTATTGCATCGCAAGCGCCACAGTCGCCTGGTTCACGGCGGCCTTCATGGCGTAGTAGGCGAAATAGGGATAGCCGGTCCAGCGAATGGAAGCGAGCGAGGAGATATTGACGATGGCGCCGCCACCCTGCTCAAGCATGACCGGCAACACAGCTTTGGCGGTGCGGTAAACCGAGCCGATATTTAGATCGACAGAGGCGCGAAAGCGCTCCTCGTCCAGCTCGACGGGACCGCCCATATGCGTGACGCCGACATTGTTGTGCAGAATATCAATGCCGCCAAAGGTTTCGCAGGTGCGGGAGACGCTGGCTGAGACCGACTGGAGATTTGTGACATCGGCAGAAATTGCAATCGCCTCGAAGCCCTCATTGCGGATAGTTTCAGCGGTTTCTTCGGCGGCTTCGGCGGAAAGATCGACACAGGCCACACGTGCGCCTTCATGGGCAAACTGCACGGCTGCAGCCTTGCCATTACCGAACCCTGGACCTGATGATCCTGCGCCGAATACCAGCGCGCGTTTTCCCGTCAGGCGACCTGTCAAAACAGTCTCCATTCCACTCGTCAGACATAGGAGGCTGGCCCTGCCAAGGGCAGGACCAGTTGCTTTCAAGCTGTGTCAGGTCAGGCTTGCGCCGACAGCCTTTTCAAGAATGGCCCAGGCTTCATCGCCATATTTGCCTTTCCACTCGGAATAGAAGCCCGCGTCTTTCAGGGCGGCGCGGAAGAGCGTCGCATCCGTGTCGTTGAAGGTCATCCCCTTGGAAATCAGGTCTTCCTTCACGGAAGCATTCAGCTTCGCCACGTCGGCACGCTCGTCCTTGCCTGATTGGTTGAGGTTCTTGGCAACGATGGTGCGCAGGTCATCCGGCAGACGCTCCCAGGCGCGCTTGTTGGCCAGGAACCAGAAGCCGTCCCACATATGGTTCGTGACCGAGCAGAACTTCTGTACTTCGAACAGCTTGGCTGTGGAAATGATCGCCAGCGGATTTTCCTGACCATCGACGACGCCGGTCTGCAGCGCGGTATAGACCTCCGCGAAGTTGATCGAGGCAGGGGCCGACTTGAAGGCCTTGAACATCGAGGTCCAGAGTGGGCTCACCGGCACGCGGATCTTGAAGCTTTCGAGATCGGCCGGCGTGGCGATGGGCTTGGAAGCGCTGGTGATCTGGCGGAAACCGTTATCCCAGATCGTATCCATCGCAACGAGATTCTGCTTCGCGATTTCGCCGCGGACATATCTGCCGAGATCGCCATCCATCGCCGCCCAGACGGAATCGTAGTTCGGGAAGGCAAAACCGATGCCGCTGATGGAGGCGTTCGGCACCAGCGTCGACAGGATCAGAGGCGACAGCGTGAAGAATTCAACGCCGCCCGAGCGCACCTGGCTTAGAACGTCCGTATCGGCGCCCAGCTGGCTGCTGGGGAAAATACTGATGTTGACCTGTCCGTCGGTTTCCTTGGCGATGCGGTCGGATGCCTCCTTGGCGCGGATGTTCATCGGATGCGCGGCGGGCAGGTTGTTGGCATATTTGTAGTTATACTGCGCCGCACGGGCGCGTGACACGAAGGCCGTCGCCAGAACGGCGGATCCGGCACCGGCGAGAATAGTACGTCTGTTGATATTCAATGCTTTTTCCTCCCAAAATAAAGCAGTGGTTTCGTATGGATCGCGAGCAGGCTCGCAATCAAGTCAAAGCAGAATGGTCGACAGGCCCGGAATGGCCGCGATGAGCAGCAGGCCGACAACCATCGCCGCAAGGTACGGCCAGATGGCGGCCATTGCCTCGTCCGGTGAGACGTTGCCGATCTTGCAGGCGATATAGAAGCCGATGCCGATCGGCGGCGCCATCAGGCCGATATTCATGGCAACCACCACCACCATCGAATAATGGATGTCGTTGATGCCGAGTGTACGGGCAATCGGGAACATGATCGGCGCGAGCAGGACGATTGCGGGAAGCCCTTCGAGCACACAGCCGAGGATCATGAAAATCAGGATAGACACCACCATGTAAGTCATCCAGCCGCCCGGAAGATCGGTGATCATCGCGGTCAGCTGGAACGCGAAGCCGCTCTGGGTCAGCCCCCAGGCCATGGCCGATGCGCAACCGAGGATCAGCAGGATGGCGCCGGAAAGGGCCGCCGTTTCGACCAGCATCGAATAAAGCTTCTTGAAGCTGATGCCGCCATAGAGCACTGCGCCGATAATCATGGCGTACAATACGGCAATGGTAGAGACTTCAGTGGCTGTCGCCACACCGCCGCCGACAAGGCTGCGGATAAGGAAAGGCAGAACCAGCGCCGGGGCGGCGATCAGGGCCGCCTTACCAACCAGCGGCCAGGGCGTGCGCTTTGCACCGTCCATGTTTTCATGGCGTGCCTTCCAGCGAGCCAGAACGGCCAGCACGAGGAGTAGCACCATGGCGATCATGAAGCCGGAGGTGAAGAGGCCGGCAATGGATACACCCGCCGCAGATCCGAGAACGATCAGCACGATAGAAGGCGGAACCGTATCGGCCATGGCCGCGCCGGTTGCCAGAAGTGCGATCATTTCCTTGGGCTTGTGGCCTCGACGCTTCATTTCTGGAAAGAGCGCCGGGGCTACGGTTGCCATATCGGAAACCTTGGAACCGGAAATGCCGGACACCAGAAACAGCGAGCCGAGCAGGACATAGGACATGCCGGCCCTGATATGGCCGAACATGGACGACAGCAGTTCGACGATTGCCCGGCCCATACCGGTGGCATCAAGAACGCATCCCAGCAGCACAAAAACCGGTACCGAGAGCAGGATGATACCCGACATGCCCTCATCCATCCGCCCGATCATGACAATGGTCGGAACCCATGTGGTGAATGTAAGGTAGGCGAGGGTCCCCAGGCCGAAGCAGAAGGCGATCGGCACGCCCACGACCAGAAATAGCGCGACGAACAGGCCGAGGAAGATCGCCAGATTGAGGTTGCCGAGGTTTTCCAATGCCGGGGAAGCCATGTAGAGCAGGCCAGAAACGGCGGCAACCGTTAGAAACGCAGCGACGATGTCGCGAATGGTTTCGCGCCGGAAGAGATTGTTGAGGACCAGAAGCAGCATGAGGCAGGCGCCGACCGGGAGCGCGGCTGCGCGAAACGTCATCGGAATATTCAGCGCCGCCGACGTTACTACCCATTCCTCGATGGCATATTCCATGGCAGGCTTGATGATCGCCGCAAGGAATGTCGCCACCAGCACCAGGGCGAGAGAGTTGATGTAACCCAGGATGCGCTGCGGGAACATGTTGAGGAAGAGCGTCAGGCGAAGATGCTCGCTGCGATCGATGGCGATTGCCGCACCCAGCATGGCAAACCATAAGAAGCACAGCGACGCCGCTTCATCGATCCAGACGATTGGCAGATGGAGTGCGTAGCGTGACGCCACGCCAAGCAGCAGAAGGCCGATCATCGTCGCGAGCAGTACTGCGGCGATAGCCTCGATGGGTCGCATGAACCGCGAGCCCGTCACGGGCCCGCTGTGCAACAGCTCACCATCCAGCACAAATACGTCGTCATTCGCATCTGCAGTCATGGTCATCGGGGCCTCCTCTCCCACTGAATAACCTTCGCAATGAAGATGGCCGGCAACGGAAACGAGGCCGCGGCGCGACATCAGAACTCATCGTTGCCAGACTGGCCAGACCCCTCCAAAAGTCCGATGCGACGGTTTATTGCCTCCACAATATGGACCGTCATAAAGCGACATATTGGAGATAACGAGGAAGTGTCATCAAATCAACCGTAAAATAGCCAGTTTGCCCAGCAATTTCTCTCTCAACAACGCTCCATATGGTGGATCAAGATATTTCGGGAGTGTGAGCGATCACGCTTTCGGCTACCGCCACTAGAAGCTTGGCGCGGGACGCGCCCCTATTCAATAGATCGGCAACTCGGGCGAGGCGGTTCCTGGTGTTCCCAACATATGAGCCGCTTTGCCTATCTCCAGAGGCAGGATCGCCTTGCAGGCCCGCTATCGGACCTTTACGGTTCCGACATCAGACCCGCGGGCGGTCCGGTATGAAAAAAGCCCTTTGAGGTCGTTATTCGGCCGGTTTTGGTGTGGCCTCTGACCTGCGGCTTTCGCGGTCCCCGGCGAGGCTGCGCTGACCGAGCGTGACGATCACTACCGTTGTCAGGCTTGCAGCCACCGACACCCAGAAACCGTTGTCAGGCCCAAATTTATCGATCACCCAGCCGGAGATGAAGGCGCCCAGGGCCATGCCGATGCCAATCCCGGTCATCACCCAGGTCACGCCCTCCGTCAGCATCGATTCGGGCACGCGCCGTTCAATGAGGCCAAATGACGTTATGAAGATAGGGGATATGGCAACGCCGCTGAGGAAGACGGCAAAGGCCAGAATAGCAACGGATGTGTTGGCAACGAGTAACGGCAGGGCTGTGAGCGCAAGCACGCTGACGGCGATCAGCAACTGCCGTTGCAGTGGCAGTTTGGGATTGAGCGCGCCGAGAACAAGACCAACAATGAAGGACCCGATCGCATAAACGCCGATAACGAGGCTGGCGGCTTCCGGCTTGCCCAATTCCTTGGTGATTGCAACCGCGCTTACCTCGGCGGTTGCAAATGTGGAGCCGACGAAAACAAGCGCAATTGTAATGATCTGGACCGGCCGCAGGAATATGGCTGACCGTTCCGCGCGACCGCTTTCCGCTGGCCGCACTTTTGGCTCGGTGGACCTTTGCAGCAGAAAAGCGAGACTGCCGAGCGCCAGGAAGGTTGTGCTGACCATCATGCCAGCCTCTGGAAATAGCGAAACCGCTAGGCCGACCGAGAGTGAAGCGCCTGCAATGTAGACAAGTTCATCCGCCGCAGATTCAAATGCGAAGGCGGTGTTGAGTTCCGGCCGGTCGCGAAAGAGTTCCGTCCACCGGGCACGCATCATCGCCGGAATGCTGGGCATGGCAGCTGCAAGAAAGGCGGAAAGGAAGAGCGTCCAAACCGGCCATCTCTGGTTTGTTGCGGCAAGGAGGAAGGCAAAGGCGATGACCGAGATTATAACGGCCGGGATAAGGACGGCGCTTTGTCCCTTGCGATCCACCAAACGGGAAATCTGCGGCGAGACGGCGGCGTTTGTGAGCGCAAAGGTCGCCGACACTGCGCCGGCCAGCCAATATTCACCGTGAGTTTGAGACAGCATGGCGACAATGCCGATCGGGGCCATGGCAATGGGGAGGCGCGCGAAGAAACCGGCGGCGGAAAAACTTTTTGCGCCTGGAGCCCGGAAGATTTCGCTGTATGGATTGGACATCGGGATGCACCTTGTTCTGAGGGTATCCACCACAAACATACGTGGCGTATGTGAATGAAGTAATTGCATACGCGGCGTATGTCAACTAATATACGTGCCGTATGTCGGGCATGGAGAAAAAATGCGCAAACCTCGCACTGAAATGATCGCCGAGACGCGGACAAAGCTGCTGGCTGCCGGTCGCAAGGCCTTTGGCAACTTGGGCTATGCGGAAGCATCCATGGACGATTTCACGGCGGAGGCCGGTCTGACGCGCGGTGCGCTCTATCATCATTTCGGCGACAAGAAGGGTCTCCTGTCGGCAGTCGTGGCCGAAATCGACGCGGAAATGACGAAGAGGCTCTGTGAGATTTCCTCAAAGGCCAGCTCCCGCTGGGAGGGCTTTGTCGAAGAAAATCTCGGTTATGTGCGCATGGCTCTCGAGCCGGAGATACAGCGGATCATGTTTCGCGACGGCCCTGCGGTGCTCGGTGATCCTTCGCGCTGGCCTAACGCCAATGGCTGCATTTCCGCCGTCGCCCGGAGCCTCGCAGCACTCCAAGAAGAAGGCACTATCGGCGATATCGATCCCGAGGCCTGCGCCCGCTTCATCAATGCGGCAAGCAGCAGCGCTGCGCAGTGGATCGCCAATTCCGATGCCCCCGAAGCAACGTCGAAAAGGGCGATTGAAAGTTTCAGGGCCCTTCTGGAAGGGTTGCGGCTCAGAAAAGTTTGAACGGGCCGGGCAAACTGCTCCATAGGGCACGCCTGATTTTTCCTGGCGAATCGCAGGTGCGCCGGTCGCGGCGGACAACTTCATTCGCCTGCCATTAATGAGAAATTCCGCGCCTACCGATACAGTTTTTCCGTCCAGCAAAAAAACGGGTCGATCCTGGTGATTTAAGTTTACTTTTGCCGAAGTTGCACGCCATCACGCTTACGGAATTCGCTGCCAGGCGTATCGCAAACGACGGAGGATGAGATGAAGGCACTGGTGCTGGAAGAAAAAGGCAAGCTGTCGCTCAGGGACTTTGATATTCCCGGTGGGGCCGGTTCAGGTGAGCTCGGACCGAAGGATGTGCGCATTCGCACCCATACGGTCGGTATCTGCGGCTCTGACGTCCATTATTATACCCATGGCAAAATCGGCCATTTCGTCGTCAACGCGCCCATGGTGCTCGGCCATGAAGCGTCCGGTACGGTGATCGAAACCGGTTCCGACGTCACCCATCTCAAGGCGGGTGACCGTGTCTGCATGGAGCCGGGTATTCCCGATGCCACATCGCGGGCATCGAAGCTTGGCATCTATAATGTCGATCCTGCCGTTCGCTTCTGGGCGACGCCGCCGATCCACGGTTGCCTGACACCGGAAATCGTTCACCCTGCGGCATTCACGTACAAGCTGCCGGACAACGTTTCCTTTGCCGAAGGCGCGATGGTCGAACCCTTCGCCATCGGTATGCAGGCGGCGCTGCGGGCACGCATTCAGCCAGGTGATATCGCCGCTGTCACGGGCGCAGGTCCGATCGGCATGATGGTGGCGCTGGCAGCGCTTGCCGGCGGTTGCTCCAAGGTCATCGTAGCCGACCTCGCTCAGCCGAAGCTGGATATCATCGCCGCCTATGACGGCATCGAGACCGTCAACATCCGCGAGCGAAACCTCGCCGAAGCAGTTTCGGCTGCGACGGACGGTTGGGGCTGCGACATCGTCTTTGAATGCTCCGGGGCAGCGCCAGCCATTCTTGGCGTTGCCACCCTGGCTCGACCGGGCGGCGCCGTCGTGCTCGTTGGCATGCCGGTCGATCCGGTTCCGGTCGATGTTGTCGGCCTGCAGGCCAAGGAACTGCGGGTGGAGACGGTATTCCGTTATGCCAATGTCTATGACCGCGCCGTGGCGCTCATCGCATCCGGCAAGGTTGACCTGAAGCCGCTGATTTCGGCCACCATTCCCTTCGAAGACAGCATTGCCGGTTTCGACCGCGCAGTGGAAGCGCGCGAAACCGATGTGAAACTGCAGATCGTGATGCCGCAATAAAGGACATGGCTTGCCGCTGATGAATGAGCGGCAGAGACGTTACGGAAAAGTATGAGTGTGGCCTGCCGGCATCCGGTGGGCCACACGTGAAAATTTCACCAGAAATCCTATTCGGTTGCGCATTGTTTGAGCGCATCACGGCAAATTGAGCGAAAAAATCGCTGCCGCCGCCACATCCGTAATCAGTCCTGTCAGGCGACTCTTCATTTCTCGACAAAAATGAGTCAAAAAAGTATCAGCAATTTCTTCGGCGTGATGTGGATGTAGAGATGCCGCACGCCATATGCTCCCATCAACGCCTGGGACGAGCCATAAAGAGGAATGGCCCGCTCCGTGAATGCGGCGGACGTATGAGTGGGAGGGACTATGATGCAGCCCGATCTGGAACTGGTGCACATCCGCAAGGGCGAATCTTTCGCTGCCTGGCGGCATGGCTATCCGTTCCGTACCGTCCGCTGGCATTATCATCCCGAATATGAAATTCATCTGGTCGTCGCGACGTCAGGCACCTTCTATATCGGTGATTTCGTCGGCCGTTTCGGCCCCGGTCAGCTCATCATGACCGGCCCCAATCTCCCCCAGAACTGGATCAGCGAGATCGAGCCGGACGAAATCGTTCCGACACGTTCCCTCGTGATCCAGTTTCCGGAGAGCTTTATCGAGGATGCCTGCGCCTCCATGTCCGAGATGGCAGTGGTGCGCGGCCTGCTGGACCGTAGCCGCCGCGGTATTCTGTTTGATGATGAGACCAGCGATCGCGTTCGTCCGCTGATCCTTCGGCTTATCGAGGCGCAGGGGCTGACGCGTCTGGCGCTTTTCTGGGAAATTCTCGATCTCTTGGTCAATGCGCCGACATCCGAGGTGCTGGCAAGCCTTAGCTACGAGCTTGATCTGACGGGCATCGGCGATAGCGGTATCAACCGCGCTTTGTCGCATCTGCGCGAACATCTGACCGAGCAGGTTGAAGAGATCGATCTGGCTGACATGGTCGGCCAAAGCCCGAGCGCCTTTTCCCGCGCCTTCAAGCGCCATACGGGTACGACGCTGGTGCGGTATCGCAATCAGTTACGCATTGATCTCGCCTGTCAGATGCTTTTGGCGGATCAGGACGTGAAGGTGGCGGAGGTCTGCTACGATGTTGGCTTCTCCAACCTTTCCAATTTCAACCGGCATTTCCTCAAACTCAAGGGAATGTCACCGTCGAGGTTCCGAACCATTTTTGCGGCCCAGAAGGCAGCTGTGATGGCGGAGTAAACCAGCGACACATCGCCAATTTCTAAGAATTCGGGCAGAGGTCTGTCCGGAAACGGGCACTTGTTGCCCCAACTTTCCTAATGGGAGGAAGAGTGAGATGAAAATGAAATCCAAGTTTCTGATGGCGACAGCCGCAATTGCAATGATGGCCGCTCCGGCGCTAGCGCAGGAAAAGCTGAAGATCGGCATGACCTTCCAGGAGCTGAACAACCCCTATTTCGTGTCGATGCAGGAAGCGCTGAAGGAAGCCGCAGCAAGCATTGGCGCTGACGTTGTCGTGACCGATGCCGGCCACGATGTGGCCAAGCAGATTTCTGACGTTGAAGACATGCTGCAGCAGAAGATCGACATTCTGCTTCTCAACCCGACTGACAGCGCCGGCATCGAAGCCGCCGTTCACGCTGCCAAGGCTGCCGGCGTAATCGTCGTTGCTGTTGACGCCAACGCCAACGGCCCGGTCGATACCTTCGTCGGCTCGAAGAACCGTGACGCGGGCTACAAATCGTGCAAGCATCTCGGTGACGCGCTCGGCGGCAAGGGTGAAGTCGCGATCCTCGACGGTATCCCGGTCGTGCCGATCCTTCAGCGCGTCGAAGGTTGCAAGGCCGCACTCGCCGAATTCCCCGAGATCAAGCTGGTCGATACGCAGAACGGCCGTCAGGACCGCTCCGTTGCTCTCGGCGTCGTTGAAAACATGATCCAGTCGCGTCCGAACCTCGCCGGTATCTTCTCGGTGAATGACGGCGGTGCGATGGGCGCTCTGGCTGCGATCCAGGGTTCCGGCAAGGACATCAAGCTGACCTCGGTAGACGGTGCTCCGGAAGCTGTGAAGGCGATTGCCGAGGGTGGTCCTTTCATCGAAACCACCGCGCAGTTCCCGCGTGACCAGGTTCGTGTCGGCCTTGCCATGGCGCTCGCCCAGAAGTGGGGCGCTCGCGTCGTGCCGAAGGAAGTCCCGATCGACGTTATGGTCGTCGACAGCAAGAACGCCGGCGAGTTCAGCTGGTAAGAACTCCTCCCAGACCCCGTCCCCATCTCGTATGGGGGCGGGGTTAAATCCCGACCATTGAGGAGGGTGAAATGCTGGAACTGAATGGAATAAGAAAAAGCTTTGGCAAGATCGAAGTCCTGCGTGGCGTCGACCTTGAGGCGCGCGCCGGTGAGGTGCATGCGCTTCTGGGCGAAAACGGCGCCGGCAAATCGACGCTGATGAAAATCCTGTGCGGCATTTTGCAGCCATCCGAAGGAACGATCCGCATTGACGGCAAGGATCGCCGCTTCGCCAATTATGATGAGGCGATTGCCGCCGGTGTCGGCATCGTGTTTCAGGAATTCAGCCTGATCCCCTATCTCAACGCCGTCGAAAACATGTTCCTTGCTCGCGAAATCCGCGGGCCGCTGCGCCTTCTGAACAAGGGCGCGATGCGCAAGCGCGCAGCAGAAATCATGAGCCGGCTGGCTGTGGATGTGCCGCTCGACGTGCCGGTGCATCGGCTATCTGTCGCCCAGCAGCAGTTCGTGGAAATCGCCAAGGCGCTGTCGCTTGATGCCCGCATTCTCGTGCTCGACGAGCCGACCGCCACGCTGACGCCTTCCGAGACCGAACATCTGTTCAAGGTCATGCGTGAGTTGCGCCGTCAGGGCGTGGCAATCATCTTCATTTCGCACCACCTCGAAGAAATATTCGAGATTTGCGACCGCATCACCGTCCTGCGCGATGGCGAGCTGATCGGCTCGTGCCTGACCTCGGAGGTCGATAATGACCGGCTGGTGGAGATGATGGTCGGCCGGCGCATCGAGGCCAGCTTCCCGCCCAAGCCGCAGCTCGATCCTTCTGCCGCAAAGGTGATTGAAGTCGAAGAGCTGCAATTGAAAAAGGGCGGCCCTGTCTCGCGCTTTGAGCTGCGCAAGGGCGAAATTCTTGGTTTTGCCGGGCTTGTCGGCTCGGGCCGTACGGAAACTGTTCTCGCCATGCTCGGGGCGCATTCAGCCTCGCGTCGCAAGATCAAGCTCGATGGTGTGGAGACGCGTTTTTCCGGCCCCGATGATGCGCTGATGCGCGGCATTGGCCTGCTGCCTGAGAGCCGCAAGGAGGAGGGACTGATCACCAGCTTCTCCATCCTGCAGAATATCTCGCTGAACAACTACGGCAAATACCGCAAGGCGCACTGGTTCCTCGATCTCAAGAAGGAACTGGAGTACACGACGAAAGCAATGGCGCAAGTGCAGGTGAAGGCCCAAGGGCCTTATGCCCGTGTCGATACCCTGTCCGGCGGTAACCAGCAAAAGATCGTCATTGCCCGCTGGCTGAACCACGATATGCGCGTGCTGATCTTCGATGAGCCGACACGCGGCATCGATGTGGGTGCTAAGGCGGAAATCTATTCGCTAATGCGCGAATTCGCCGCCAAGGGTTACTCGATCATCATGATCTCCTCGGAGCTGCCGGAAGTGATCGGCATGTCCGACAGGGTCTGCGTCTTCCGCTCCGGCGGCATCGTCGCCACGGTCGAGGGAGACGACATCAATTCAGAAACAATAATGACAAACGCCACCACCGGGAGAGTTGAACATGTCGCTTGATGCAAACACCGGCACTGCCGCGAAAACGGGCGGTTTCAGTCTCAGTGCCATGCTGCGCTCACCGCTTGCCCTGCCGCTGGCGGGTCTGATTGTTGTATCCATCCTCATGGGGCTTGCGAGCGACAACTTCTTCAGCGTCAACAACATCATGAACGTCCTGCGGCAGGTTTCCGTCGTCGGCATTCTCGCCGTTGGCATGACCTTCGTCATCCTCACCGGCGGCATTGACCTGTCGGTCGGGGCTGTCATGGCGCTTATCGGCACGCTGTCTGCCGGCCTCATGGTGAACACTGGCCTCTCGCCCGCAATTGCGCTGCCGGCCGGCCTGTTCATCGGTCTGGGCATCGGCATTTTTAACGGGGCGCTTGTCGCCTGGGGCAAGATGCCGGCGATCATTGTCACGCTCGCCACCATGGGCATGGCGCGTGGCCTCGGCCTCATCTATTCCGGCGGCTACCCCGTCAGCGGCATTCCGAGCTGGATTTCCTGGTTCGGTGTCGGCCGTATCGGTGTGGTTCCCGTCCCTGTCGTCATCATGGTGGTGATCTACGGCATTGCCTGGGTACTGTTGCAGCGCACGGCGTTTGGTCGCCACGTTTATGCGCTCGGCGGAAACGAGTTGGCGGCCCGTCTTTCTGGCGTGAAGACCCAGCGCGTCAAGCTTGCCGTCTATGGCATCTCCGGCGTCACGGCAGCTTTCGCCGCGCTGATCCTCACCGGTCGCCTTATGAGTGGCCAGCCCAATGCAGGCGTCGGCTTCGAACTGGATGCAATCGCGGCCGTCGTTCTTGGCGGCACGGCGATTGCCGGCGGCAGAGGTCTCATTCTCGGCACGCTCATCGGCGCGGTGCTGCTGGGCATTTTGAACAACGGCCTCAACCTGATGGGCATCAACCCCTATCTGCAGGATGTCATCAAGGGCGGCATCATCCTGCTGGCCATCTATATCGGGCGCGAATGGCGTTGAGCCGGCCCGGAAACATCTTCATAAACGCAGGAGAATTACATGTCTGAATCGCTGCAAGGCAAGATTGCGGTCATCACTGGCGCCGCATCCGGCATCGGGCTTGCCACCACAGAAGCGCTCTTGGAACAGGGTGCGACCGTGGTCATGGTCGACTGGAACGAGAAGGCCCTGAATGATCTGGTCGCCAAGCTCGGCGACCGCGCCATCCCGCAGGTCACCAATCTGCTCGATGCCGACAGCTGCAACGCGATGATCCCTGAGATCCTCAAGAAGGTCGATCATATCGACATTCTCTATTGCAACGCCGGCACCTATATTGGCGGCGATCTCACCGAAACGACCCCTGAAGCCATCGATAAGATGCTCAATCTCAACGTCAACGCCGTCATGAAGAATGTTCATGCCGTCGTGCCGCATATGTCCGAGCGCAAGACCGGCGATATCATCGTCACCTGCTCGATTGCCGGCCACTTCCCGACCTATTGGGAGCCGGTTTACTCCGGCTCGAAATGGGCGATCACCAGCTTCGTACAGGGCATGCGTCGCCAGATGATCCCCCACGGCGTGCGCGTTGCGCAGGTGTCCCCCGGCCCGGTCGTTTCCGCACTTCTTGCCGACTGGCCGGAGGAAAACCTCCGCAAGGCCAAGGAATCGGGCAGCCTCATCGATGCGAGCGAAGTGGCCGATGCCGTCGTCTACATGCTGACGCGCAAGCGCACCGTCACCATTCGCGACATGCTGGTCTTGCCGACCAACTTCGACCGCGTCTAAGACTTCAGGAGCGGCGGGGAAATCGGAACCGGTCCCGCCGCTTCAACCTAGTTAAGCACCGGATGAACCGCTCCGAGGAGTATCGTTAATGGCTTCCTATCTTGTTGGCGTCGATGTCGGGACCGGTTCGGCGCGGGCCGGTGTCTTTGATGTCGCGGGCAAGCTTCTCGCCACCGCCAAGCGCCCGATCAGCATGCACCGCGAGGATGGCGGCATTGCCGAGCAATCGAGCGGCGAGGTCTGGCAGGCGGTTTGCGATAGCGTACGCGAAAGCGTTTCGCGCGCTGGTATTAATCCGGCGGAGGTCGCCGGCATCGGTTTTGATGCCACCTGCTCGCTCGTTGTCCGCGGGCCTGACGATGAGACGTTGCCGGTTGGCGATGCCGGTCATCCGGAGCGCGATATCATCGTCTGGATGGACCACCGCGCCGTGGAACAGGCCGAGCGCATCAACGCCGGTGAACACGCGGTCCTTCAATATGTCGGTGGACGCATCTCTCCCGAAATGCAGACGCCGAAGCTTTTGTGGCTTCGGGAAAATCGGCCGGATATTTATTCCCGGGCTGAGCACTTCTTCGATCTTACGGATTTTCTGACATGGAAGGCGTCCGGCGCGCTTGATCGCTCTGCCTGCACTGTTACCTGCAAGTGGACCTATCTCGCCCATGAAAACCGCTGGGATTCGGAATATTTCGCCAAGATCGGTCTTGGAGATCTGGCCGAGCAGGGCTTTCGCCGCATCGGCGAAAGCGTCGTCCATCCGGGCACGGCGCTGGGCGCTGGGCTAACCGAAGATGCCGCACAGGCGATGGGGCTTAGAGCAGGCACCGCCGTTGCCGCGGGCCTCATCGATGCCCATGCTGGCGGTGTCGGCACAGTCGCTGCCGGCGGCGACGCTTCGAAATGCCTCGGTTATGTCTTCGGTACTTCCTCCTGCACCATGACCACCACTGCCGAACCCGCTTTTGTGCCGGGTGTCTGGGGTCCTTATTATTCCGCGATGGTTCCCGGCGCGTGGCTCAATGAAGGTGGCCAGTCCGCGGCCGGTGCGGCCATCGATTATCTGGTGCAATTGCACCCGGCCTTTGCCGAGGCGAAGGCGCTTGCCGACAAGGAAGGCAAAGCCTTGCCGGTATGGCTCGCGGACCGTGCCATCAGCCTTGCCGCATCGGCTTCTGCCGCCGCTGATATCGCTGAAGATTTTCATGTGGTGCCGGAATTTCTCGGCAACCGCGCGCCCTTCGCCGATCCGCATGCCCGCGCCGTCATCGCCGGTTATGGCATGGAAACGGGTGTGGATTCTCTCGTCGCGCTTTATGTGGCCGGACTTCTCGGCCTCGGCTACGGTCTTCGCCAGATCATCGAAACGCAGGCCCGCGATGGAGCGCCGGTGGAAACCATCAGTGTTAGCGGCGGCGCAGGTGCCCACCCGCTTGCCCGGCAGTTGCTGGCCGATGCGACGGGTTTCCCGGTCGAACTCACCGAATGCGAGGAGCCCGTACTTCTCGGCTCGGCCATGTTGGGTGCCGTCGCCGCCGGAACCTATCCGGACCTGATGGCAGCGATGCCCGCAATGTCGCGGATCGCCAGCTGTGCGGCTCCCGATCCCGCTTTCCAGAAGGTTCATCAGGCACGCTACGACGCATTTCTATCGCTTCAGAATGCGGCGCGCGCCATTCGCGCCGCCAGCCATGCCTGAACCGCGTCACACGCTTAGATCATCCGGCCGTGTAGGTCGCCAAACAACGAGGATTTCATGCAGTTTTCCGGAAAGTCCGTGATCATTACCGGTGCAGGCAAAGGCATCGGCCGCGCCTGCGCACAGCTGATGGCCGCTCGCGGCGCAGAGGTCGTGGCGATCAGCCGCACGCAGTCCGATCTCGATAGCCTGAGAAGCGAAATCGGAGGACGTTCGATCCGCGCCGATCTTGCCGACGTTAAGGCTACCCGCGCTGCCATGGCCGAAGCCGGCACCTGCGATTTTCTGATCAACAGCGCCGGCATCAACGTGCTGGAGAGCGTGCTGGATATGAGCGATGCAGGTTACGAGGCTGTGCTTGGCATCAATCTGCGTGCTGCCATCATCACATGCCAGGAATTTGCCCGCGCCCGCGTCGCGAAAGGCGGGGGCGGTGCTATCGTCAACATCACCTCGATTGCCGGCCATCGCGGTTTTCAGGATCACCTTTGCTATGCGGCCTCAAAGGCCGGGCTTGAGGGTGCGACCCGCGTGCTTGCCAAGGAACTCGGCCCGCATGGCATCCGTGTCAACGCTGTCGCCCCGACCATCACGCTTACCGAACTCGCCGCCGAAGCGTGGAACGATCCCGTCAAGAGCCAGCCGATGATGGTGCGTCATCCTCTCAACCGCTTTGCGGAGGCGGAAGAGGTGGCGGAAAGCATCGCGATGCTGCTCTCCGATGACAGCAAGATGGTTACGGGCGCCGTGCTGCCAATAGATGGCGGCTTTCTCGCCGTCTGATCTGCGGTCCGGTCGCTTAACCATTCTTGCTTATTTCGACACTTCGGTGCGCGGCGTGCGGAAGCACCGCCGCGCATTTCGCTTGTGAAACATAGAGACATCTGGTCTGAAATCAGGCCAGTAGGTGCGCGGCTCATGTCAGATCCGGGTGCCGGCCGACGAGTTGATCTCGTTTGGCCTGCAAGATCGACTTCTGCTCCTCCAGCCTCTCAAGTTCTTCATCAATCTCTTCAACACTTTTTTCAATGTGCAGATATTGCTCCGCCAGAAGCGATTTCGCTTCCTTGCGATTGGAGGCATTGGGCGTATCACCGTAGAGAGGCCGGTTGGCCGTTTCCTTGAGGAAGAAGGTCGTTGCGATACCGAAGACGGCGGCGACCATCAGGTAATAAGCCGGCATATAGATGTTCTCGGTCGCTTCCACCAGCCACGCCGTGATGGTGGGGGTGAGGCCTGCCACGATGATCGAGATGTTGAACGAGATTGCCAGTGCGCTGTACCGGATACGGGCCGGGAAGAGGGCAGGCAAGGTGGAAGCCATGATGCCGATCAGGCAGTTTAGCGCAACGGCAAGGATAAGCAGGCCGAAGAAGATCCGGACCACTTGTCCGCTGGCGATCAGATGGAAGGCCGGCAGGGAGAGGAACAGGATTGCTGTGCTGCCGACAGCGAGAAACGGCTTTCGTCCAATCCGGTCACTTAAAAGACCAATGGCAGGCTGCACGAAAAGCATCCCGACCATGACAGCGATGATGATGAGGACGCCGTGATCTTCGCTGTAGTTCAGCGTCTTCGACAGATAAGTCGGCATATAGGTAAGCAGCATGTAATAGGTCACGTTGGTCACGAGAACCATTCCGATGCAGATGGCGAGGGACCGCGTATGCTTGCTGGCGATTTCCCTGATTGGAACCATCGGCCGCTCTTTCAGCGCCTGGCGATCCTCTTCTTCAGCGCGTTGAAGGCGCTCGGTGAAGGCAGGCGTTTCTTCCGCCGCGTGGCGCAGGTAAAGGCCGATTAATCCGAGTGGTGCGGCCAGGAAGAAGGGAATACGCCAACCCCAGTCGAGGAACGTTGCCTCTCCCAACGAGGCACTCAGCAAAACGACAAAGCCCGCGCCCAGGACGAAACCGGCGATAGACCCGAAATCCAGCCAGCTGCCAAGGAAACCTCGTTTACGGTCGGGTGCATATTCTGCAACGAAAATGGCGGCACCGGTATATTCGCCGCCGACCGAAAAGCCCTGTGCGAGCTTGCAAAGCAGAAGCAGGATGGGCGCCCATATGCCAATCGTTGCATAGCCGGGAATGAGGCCAATGCAAAAGGTGCTGGCCGCCATGATGATGATGGTGAGGGAGAGTACCTTTTGACGCCCGAACTTGTCGCCCATCGCGCCAAAGAAAACGCCACCAAGCGGACGAATGAGAAATGGAACCGAAAAAGTAGCCAGTGCCGCAACGGTTTGTACAGCTGGAGCTGCCTCGGGAAAAAAGACTTTGCCCACGGCATAGGCGACGAAGCCATAGACGCCGAAATCAAACCATTCCATGGCGTTGCCGAGCGCCGCCGCCGTCACGGCCTTCTTGACCCTCTGGTCGTCGATCACAGTCACGTCATCGATGCTGAGCGGTGTCGCCTGTATTTCATCGTTCAATTGTCGTCCCCTTCAATTGCCCGCGACCAAATATCGCGCGTCTTAAAAATGCCTGATCGGCCCAACGGTTCCATTTGGTGAGCGCCGCGCGCTCTTTGGACAAAGGGGAAAATCTCCCAACGTAAAAACGCCCGGCTTGGCCGGGCGCTTAAGGATGGGGTTAAATCGAACTCAGTGATGATGCTCTGGCATCTCTTTCAGCTGATCCTTCGTCCAGGATGTGACGGCGTGTACATCACCGTCTTCATCGCGCATGAAGTCGAGATCGCTGAGGGGAACGGCAACTGGCTTTGCGCCGATCCCAAGGAATCCGCCGACGTCGATGATTGCGGTGCTGCTCGCACCAGCGCCGTGGACGTGGTCGACTTTACCGACCTTATGGTCATCTGCGCCATAAACGGTCGCGCCCTCGAGCACGGAAGGCGTCAGTTCGGTTTCCGCAAGGCGGATATGATTGCTGTGGTCCATGGTTCTTCCTCCTGTCTTGGTTCACGAAAAATAAACTCATGCGCGGAAAAACCGTTCCATCGTTTTTGCGATGCTGCACAGGTGCACGTCGCAACTTACTGCTGGCGTGAGAAAGGCGGCTTACACGGGATTCACTGCCCGGTTTGGCTGAGGCCACGTTGCGTGGCAGCCTGTACCGACAGAAATTCCACTACATCCCGCTCTTTAAGTGGCCGCGCGAAAATGTAGCCCTGTACCAGCGTGGCGCCGAGGCTTTCGAGTGTTGCCAGTTCGGCGGGTGTTTCCACCCCTTCGACCACGCATTCCAGCTCCATGTCCCGGCTGAGGGCGAGAAGCGATTTCACGATTTTGTAGCTGGCTGGTTTTTCATGCAGGTCGGTTACGAAGCTCCGGTCAATCTTGATTTTGGTGAGCGGTAACGCGTGCAGCCGGGTGAGGCTCGAGTAGCCGGTGCCGAAATCATCGAGTGAGATACCGCAGCCGAGCCGCCGCAGCATTTCGACCGACTGTTTGACCTGTTCGAAATCATGGGCAAAAGCTGTCTCGGTAATTTCGAGATCAAGACGGCGAGCATCGAATCCGCTGTTTTCGATGATGCCGATCAGAGACAGCACGCCTTCGCAGGCATTGAGGTCCTGGGCCGAAAGGTTGAACGAAAGCCGCACCGACGGCGGCCATTGTGACGCCGAAGCGAGCGCCCTCTTCAAAAGCGGCCGCGTCAGCGAACTGACGATACCCGCGCGTTCCGCTATGGCGAAGAATTGGGAAGGTGGCACCTGTCCAAGAACGGGACTACTCCATCGTGCCAGCGCTTCAAAACACGCCGTTGTTCCGTCGCGTATGTCGACCACAGGCTGGAAGACAACCGATAGCTCTTTTTCAATCTCCGTCTGTTTGAGCAGGTGTACTATGCGGGCTTCGATGTTGATCTGCTTCTCGTGTTCGGCGTCGAACAGAACGGCGTCCCCACGCCGGGTCCTCTTGGCATGATAAAGCGCGTAATCCGCCCGGTCGAAAAGCTCCTCGAGTGTCGAGGCGAGATGTGGAAACACGGCAATGCCCATGGATGCGGAAACATGAACCGTGCCCTCCGCCATATGGTAGGGCGCCCTTAATCGCTCGGAGATCGCATTGGCGTTGGCCACGAGCTGCGCGTCGTCAGGAATGACCGGAGCGATGATGGCAAATTCGTCGCCGCCCAGTCGAAAAGCCTTGCTTGCTTTCAGGCTCTCGCTGAGGCGCTTGCTGACATTTATCAATAACCTGTCGCCCACCGAGTGGCCGTAGAGGTCGTTCACCGGCTTGAAACCGTCCAGATCGATAACGCCCAAAGCCAGCCGTGTGCCATTGGCTTTCGCCTTGTCAAGCTCCGCTTCCAGATGCGCAAAAAAAGCGCGACGGTTGGGCAGTTCGGTCAGGCTGTCCCTGTTGGCAAGCAGCAGGTTCTCGTTGCTAAGTGCCTCGGTGCGCTTCTGCGAAATGACCATGTTTTCGAAATTGCGGTAATTTGTGAGCAGGATCGACATCATGCCGGTGCATACCAGCAACATATTGATGGCAATGGCGACGAAGGTCGGCTGCCGCGAGGCCAGGAAGAAGGCGATGAAGGCACCGTTGACGATGACTGTCACCATAAATGCGGCCGAGCGGACATACATCAGACAGAAGATGCACGATATGACGGTGATCGCCATGTAAAAGGCAACATGGGAACGCGTATAGGCATCGCCATAGGGCACCAGCAAAAAGGACCAGATCGTAAATGCGATGGCGATACCGCCGGCCAGTCGATTTGTCCGCCTTAATATGGCGTGAGCAACCTCAGCCGATGGCTCTATGCTCCGCGTTCTCCACCAGAAGGCTATCCTGAGCGTGCAGCCAAGCGTGAATAGAGCCGGAACGCCAACGGTCAGCCAAAGCGGTGCAAACCGAATATGTGTCGCGGCCAGCGCCCATGTGCTGGAAAGCAGGATGAAATACATCATCGGCATCTGTCGTGTGAAAGCTTGATGTTGTGCTTTCAGCAGATCATGGTTGTCGGACCGCACGGACATGAAGTCCCGCAGTTTTTGTAAGGCAGTGAGTATCGTCATTCATGCGCTCTTCAAGTACATGCGCAATTTTTAACATGCCCATCATTACATCATCGGTAAGATGCAAGGTTAACTGAGAAGAAAGGCTGGCAACCGAAAGATGTAATAGCCGTTTGTCGCAACGTTTAAACTTCTGCCCGGCCGGCGTTCCTGCGAGCGCGACGACGAGACCGTCACTTCGGCTCGTCAGGTTGGCGATCTCGTCGGTCTGAATTCCGTTCCGAAACTTCTGCACCTCAATTTTTGCGGTCGTTAAAAGTCGAACGTTTTGTTTCATGTGACCTCAAGCGGCCACGGATAGCTCATGTCGTCAGGAGACGAACATGACCTATCTTATCAAATCGCTTCAAGCATGTTTCATTCTGACTGTCGTCGCTCTGGCCGCGCCGGCGCAGGCGTCTCCATCGATGCAGACGGGCAGGATCACATCTCAGCCGATCGGACATTACGAGTTTTGTCAGAGGCATTCCGCAGAATGCCAGCCAGTCAAGTCAATGCCACCGCTTAATCTGACGCCTGATCTCTGGGCGACTATCGTGTCGGTCAACAATGCCGTCAATGTTGAGATCGACCAGAGAAGCGATATGGAAGTCTGGGGTTACGAGGACTATTGGGAATATCCCGATAACGGCGCGGGAGATTGCGAAGACCTGGCGCTGGAGAAGCGTAGGCGCCTGATGCAGGCTGGTCTCGATGTTTCGGACCTGTTGATAACGGTCGTGCGGGATGAACGCGGGGCGGGCCATGCCATCCTGACAGTGAGAACGGACCGGGGGGACTTTATCCTCGACAATATGCAGGCGAAGGTTCTGCGCTGGGATGAAACGCCCTACACCTACTTGAAACGCCAATCCACGGACCATGCCGGTCGCTGGGTGGATATTGATGGACCTGCTGCTCCGGCGATTGCAGCACGCGAGGTTGGCGAGGCGACAGCCACCTCAACCTCTGCAGCCACCCGCCGTAGCTTGTTTGACATCTTCAAATCGCGTTGATGCGACGAGAGCGGACCGTTTGACGCGACCCGCAACGCATACGTCCCGGGATCACGGCCTACCGCTGTGCGAGGCCAACACCTGTTTCCTCATCGAAGAGGTGCATGTCGGCCGGGTTGATGTCGAGGCCGATGACCTCGCCGGCCTTGACTGCGCTGCGCCCCTGCACCGCGATGACCAGCTCCGTTGTGGTGCCAAGGGTGAGGAAGGTGGCCGAGCCGGTTGTTTCGACGGCAGACACAGGCTGCGTCAACGCCGCGTCCTGCGCTCCCGTCGGCCGGATATGCTCAGGTCGAATGCCAACGATGACCCGCTTGCCCGGCGGCAGGGAAGCCAGAGTCCCGATCGACTGCTGCGGTTCGTTTTCGCCGAACTGCAACAGAAGCGAAGCGCCATCCGCGCTGACCACGGCCGGAATGAAATTCATCGCCGGTGAGCCGATGAAACCTGCGACGAAACGATTGACGGGGCGGTCGTAGAGTTCAAGCGGCGTGCCCTGCTGTTCGATCACGCCATCGCGCATCACGACGACATGGTCGGCCATCGTCATCGCCTCAATCTGATCGTGGGTGACATAAACGGAGGTGGCGTGCAGGCGATCATGCAGGGCGCGGATTTCCTTACGCATATGGACGCGCAACGCCGCATCAAGGTTGGAGAGCGGCTCGTCGAACAAGAAGGCCTGCGGATTGCGGATGATCGCCCGGCTCATCGCCACGCGCTGGCGTTGGCCGCCGGAGAGTTCGCGCGGATAACGCTTCATCAGTTTTGAAAGTCCGGTCGTGGCGGCAACGTCCTCTGCAGCCTTGCGGGCCTCCGCCTTGGCAACGCCGCGCATGCGCAGCGAATAGGTGAGGTTTTCCTCCACCGTCATATGCGGGTAGAGCGCATAAGACTGGAACACCATGGCCACGTCGCGCTTGCGTGGCGGCACACCGTTCATGAGCGTGCCGGCAATACGCATATCGCCTGCCGAAATGGTTTCCAGCCCCGCCAGCGAACGCAGAAGCGTGGACTTGCCACAGCCGGAGGGACCGACAAGCGCGACGAAGGTGCCCTTCTTGATGGAGAGATTGATGTTTTTCAGCGCATGGAAAGCACCATAATATTTGTTGACGCCGGATAGTTCGATCTGAAGGGTCATTTAAGCGCTCCTGATGTCAGGCCGGACACAATGCGGCGCTGCAAGAGAATGAAGAGGGCGAGAATGGGCGTTACATACATGGTCGCATAGGCCATGATGTTGTTCCATTCGCTGGTATTGGGGCCCATGAAGGAATTGAGGCCGACGCTGGCAGGCTGCAGTTCCGCCGCCTGGATCATCGATTTCGAATAAACGAACTCGCCGAAAGCCTGCATGAAGATGAGAATGGCGCTGACGAGGATGCCATTTCTGGCAAGCGGCAGCACGATGTTGAAAAACGCGCCGACGCGGGAGTTGCCATCCACAAGTGCGGCTTCTTCCAGCTCCTGCGGAACGGCCATGAATGTGGCGCGGACAAGCACGACGAAGAAGGGCATGCTTTTGGCGGCGATGGCGAGGACGACCGACAGGCGTGGATAATCCAGAAGTCCGAATTGCGAGAAACCGACGAAGATCGGCGTGATCATCAGCGACGCCGGCAGCACCTGCAGCATTAGGATGAGGAACAGGCCGATATCCACCCAGACATTTCGATACCGAGCCAGAACATAGGCGCAACCGACACCGAGAATGGTGATCAGCAGCACCGCACTGGAGGCGATCAGCACCGAATTCCACAGATAACGCCCCATGTTGCGGCTTTCCCACACATAGGCATAGGTCTGCCATTGCGGATCACCCGGCCAGAAGGAAGGCGGGTTGGCAAACATTTCCGAGCCGCTTTTAAGCGACGTCAGATACATCCAGTAAAGCGGGAAGAGGTAGATGATGGCGAGCACAATGGCGATAACCAGCATCAGGCGGTTGCGGTTGGTGATGCTCATCCGCGCACCTCATGCCGTGTAGAGCGCACGTAAACGACGGAGGCCAGCATGACGAATACGATCATGATGACCGATATCGTTGCGCCTTTGCCGAAATCATATTGCCGGAATGAGAGGTCCCAGGCCCAATATTGCGCCACGTTGGAACTGTTATTCGGCCCGCCATCGGTAATGGCGGCAAAAAGATCGAATTGCTGCAGCGTGAAGATCAGACCGAGCGAGACGATCGCGCCGATGGTAGAACGCATCATCGGCAGGGTGATGGTGTAAAAGCGCTGCCAGGCATTGGCGCCGTCCAGCTCCGCAGCCTCATAAAGGTCGCTCGGAATGGAGGCGAGGCCGACGGAAAGCAGGATCATGTTAAAGGAGGTGCCGAGCCAGATATTGGCGATGACGACCGCCCAGAGCGAAAAATTCGCATCCGAACGCCAGAAGATATTGCCTGATATCAGGCCGCTTTCGCGCAGGAAGAAGTTTAGCACACCGAAATCGCCTGAGAGGATCCAGTTCCAGATGGCCCCCACGACAAGGCCGGGCATGACCCACGAGACGAGGAATAGGCCGCGCAACCAGGTTGCGCCGGGAAAGTTCACCCAGAAAAACAGTGCGAGGCCAAAGCCGATAGCGAACTGCCCGGCGATCGAGGCCACGACGAAGATGACGGTATTCATCAGGATCGGCAGGGTTTCTGGCTGCCGGAACAGGTCGACATAGTTCTTGAAGCCGACGAATGGGCGCACGAAGGTGCCCAGGCTGAACATGTCGACTTCCTGAAAGCTCATGACGATGTTGTAGATGAGCGGCAGCCCGGCCATGACGAACAGGAAGCCCAAAGGAAACGCGACAAGGACGATGTCGAAACCGCGACCGTCACTGACGCTGGAAAACAGTTTTTTCATGAAACATCCTCACACGCTCCAGTCGGGGCCGCCGCCGCTTCTCGCGACAGGCAGCCCCACCGGGAGGAACCCTTGGGTGGGGGCAGGATGAACCAGCCGCCCGCCCCGATAGATCAGCCTTCGATCAGCTTTATCTTTTCAGCGGCCTGATCAAGGGCCGCCTTCGGTGTCATCTGACCCGAGAGGGCACCCTGAATGGCATCCTGAATGGCCTTGGAAATCTTTGGCCATTCTGGCGAAGGGCCACGCGGCTGGGCGTATTTCAGCTGCTCGACGAAGGTCTTCAATGCTTCGTCCTTCAGCGCATTGCCGGTCGGCGGAACCGGAATATCGGAACGCGCCGGCAATTGGCCGAAATTCTTGAACATGTCCTTGTCCTTGGAGGCGAAGAATTCGATTGCCTTGAAAGCCTCTTCCGGATGCTTCGTCTTCGAGAAGATCGCCCAGTTATAGTCGCCCATGGCCGAAGAGCGTGGTGCGTCGGGCGTTGGCACAGGCAGGAGCGCCACGCCCCAATCGAACTTGGCGTCCTTGAGCATGCGGTCGATTTCCCACGGACCTGATATCGCCATGGCAGCGTTGCCGGCATTGAACGTGGCGGTGGAGTCCCACTGGCTGCGCGTCAGCGTATCAGGCGATGCCAGCTTTTCATCCAGCATCAGTTTCCACGTCTCAAGCGCCTTCACCGCGCCGTCCGTATTGATGTTCTTGTATGTCGCTCCCGCCATCTGAGCCCAGGGCAGGAACTGGAAGGTGCCTTCTTCGTTCGCCTTGGCGCTGAAGCTGATGCCGTAGACATTCTTGGCGGGGTTGGTGAGCTTGCGGGCAGCGTCCACCAGTTCGTCCCAGGTCTGCGGCGGTTTTGCCGCATCGAGACCGGCGGCCTTGAACAGATCCTTGTTGTAATAAAGCGCGATCGTATTCGTGGCTTTCGGAACCCCGTAATATTTGCCGTCCCACGTCACGGATTTCAGCGGACCCGGAAAGTAGTTCTCCGTCTTGATGACATCCGATTTGGCGATCATGTCCGTTACGTCGAGAAACGCGCCGCGTGAGGCGAACATGGCGTGGTTGGGGTTGTCGATGGCGATGATGTCGGGCGCATTCCCGGTAGAATAGGCGCGCATGGATTCGCTGACCACATCGTCGAACTGCAATTGGCGGTATTCGATTTTGATGCCGTTATTGAGCGCGTTGAATTCCTTGATAAGATTCGGTGCGGGCTGGATATCGCGATCCAGCGACCACAGCGTCAACGTCACATCTTCCGCCTGTGCTGCAATGGCGCCAGCCGATACGCCCGCGAGCAAGAAAGCGCCGGCCATAATGCATTTCGCGATACCCATAATCTCCTCCTTTTGGTTATCGTCTTTGCAATCTCTGGAAACCTTCTCCCAAAAGGTTTCGGTTATGTCGGGTCGACGACGAAATCGCCGCCGCGGCATTTTTTCAGATAGTTCAGGCCGTGAACCTGCCCCGTCATCTCAAGCGCATCGCGATAGACGGGGTCATGCCAGCCTTCGATGTCGATCGAGCCAGACCAGCCGGCAAGGCGCAGTTCAGAAATAATGTCCGTCCAGTTGCTGTCACCGAAGCCCGGCGTGCGCATGAAGACGAACTTCTCCTTGCCGAAAATGCCGTGTTCGCGGATGACGTCCCAGCGGATGGTCGCGTCCTTGCCGTGGACGTGGAAAATCTTGTCTGCCCATTTGCGGATCTGCGGCAGCGGGTCGATGAGATAGACCATCTGGTGGCAGGGTTCCCATTCGATGCCGATGTTGTCGTCCGGCGTTTCGTTGAACATCATCTCCCAGGCATCGGGGTTATGGGCGATGTTCCAGTCTCCGGTCTGCCAGTTACCGTCCATGGCGCAGTTTTCGAAGGCAATCTTTATGCCCTTGTCGGCGGCGCGCTTGGCAAGCTCGCTCCAGATCTCCTTGTATCGAGGCAGGCTTTCCGGCAGCGGTTTGCCCCGCAGGCGGCCGGTGAAACCCGCAACGCAGGTGGCGCCGAAATGATGGGCGTTGTCGATGCAGTCTTTCCAGCCCTGCAATGTCTCAAGGTCGATATCGGTCTCTTCCAGCGGATTGCCGAACATGCCGAGCGTACCGATGGTGATGTCGCGCTCGCCGATGGCGTCAAGGCAGCGCTTGCCGAGCTCGGCAAGGTCCTGACCGTTGGTCGTCTGCCAGAAGAACGGCTCGAAACTTTCAAAGCCGAGATCGGCGATCTGGCCGATGCGTTCGGCCGCCTGGCCTTTGCTGGCGCTGACCATGGTGCCGATGCGGATGGATGTTGCCGGATTGCTCACGTTTCAGTCCTTATGCTGCAATTAACACAGGCTGGCCGAGGCGGGCGCTTTCGATCGCGCCCATTACCATGGCAAGGCTGTTGATGTTGTCGAAGGAGGCCGTTTCCGGCATCTCACCCGTGCGAATGGAGGCGAGGAACGAGAGAATGACGCTGGCATGGCCTCGCGTATCCTTCTCGGAAACATTATCGGAAACGTTTACGGTCTTGTATCCGCGCAGAAGCCCTCGGTCTTCGCCGGCCACGGAGGCGGAGAAATTGTCTTCCCCGTCCCAGACGATCATGCCCTTGGAACCGATCAGCCGCCAGCGTGCTTCCCAGCTGGTCCGCTCGCCTTCGGCGCACCAGGAACCGCGATAGGTGAAGACGACGTCATTCGAGAACTCGAATATGGCGTTGGCGCTCGCGCCATGGGCATACCAGGAGCCGGTCGGGTTCTTTTCCACGCAAAAGACGGAGAGGGGCCTTTCATTGGCGACAAAACGGGCCGCATCAAAGGTGTGGATCGCCATGTCGAGAAGCAGGACGTTCTTCATTTCTTCACGGAAGCCGCCGAAATGGGGCCCGAGGAAGAAATCACAATGGATGGCTGTCAGATCACCGATGATGCCGTCTTCCAGTGCGCGGCGGAGCCGCCGGATACCGGCTACGAACCGCCGGTTTTGCACCACAGCATGAATTTTGCCGGCTTTTTTCGCCAGTTCCACCAGAGTCGCGGCTTCTTCCATCGAGGCGGCAAGCGGCTTTTCGCTCAGCACATGGCACCCGGCCTCAAGACCGGCTTCAACCACGGCGAAGCGCGCCTGCGGGATGACGATATCGAAAAGGATGTCGGCTTTCGTTTCAGCAAGAACCGCGCGAAGATCGGTGCCGATGACCGCATCGGTAAGAGCGAATTCTTCGGCAAGCGCGCGGGCCGTGTTCTCGTTCAGATCCACCAGACCGACGATCTTGATCGCGCCGGCAATGTCTGGCGTCGATTGAATGGCGCGCAACCAGCCTCTGGCCATGGCTCCGCACCCGCATAAAACGGCATTAAAGGTCATCTCATCTCCCCGGGCTCTTGCGCAAACTCCTATTTGCGCAGAGCGTCGTAAACGTTTACGAGACTATGACGATGATGTTAGATATGTCAATACCGTTGAGGGGCGCGTTGTTTGCGCGCCGGGCCAGGGAGGGGAGTGCATGAAAGGAATTCGCCAGCTTGCCGATTATCTGGAGATATCGATAGGCACCGTTTCCCGCGCTCTGAACGGCAAGCCGGATGTGAACGAAGAGACGCGGCGGCGTGTTCTGGAAGCGGCCGAAAAACTGGGTTATGTCGCAAACCAGTCCGGCCGCAGCCTGCGGCAGGGAACCACGAATGTCATCGGCCTGATGACCGGTAGCGACGCGCAGACGGTTGAAAACTCCGACAACTTCTTCCTGGGCGTGACGGATGGTCTGCAAAGCGTGTTTTCAGCACATAATCTCGATCTCATCGTTCTGCCTTGCCCAGGTGAAGAGGACCCGGATGAATATCTGAAGCGCATGGTCGCGCGGCGCATGGTGGATGCTATGATCATTTCCGCCACCCGGCGTACCGACAAACGCGTGGATTTCCTGAAGCAGAACCGGCTGCCTTTCGTGTCGCTCGGCCGCACGGCCTCCAGCGACAATCACGCCTGGATCGATCTCGATTTCGAGGGGGTAGCAAAATGTGCCGTCGATCGTCTTGTCGCTGCCGGGCATCGTTCGATCGCGGTTGCCGCACCGGACAGCGATATCAATCTCGGTTACGTTTTCCTCGAAGGATACAGGCGGGCGCTCGAAGACAACGGCATTGCCTATGACTCCTCTCTGGTCATCCGGGCGAAATCCAGCGAGCAAGGCGGTTATCACGCCGCCAGCGAATGGCTGCAGATGCGGCCCCGGCCAACCGCGATCGTGCTGATCTACGAGCTGATGGCTGTTGGTCTCTATCGCCGCCTTGCCGAAGCTGGTCTGAAACCGGGGCGGGATCTTGCCGTGGTCGGCTTCCGCGACGGGCCGCGCGGCCAGTTTCTGGAACCGCGCCTCACCAGTTTTCGCATGTCCCTGCACGATCTCGGTGTGACTGTAGCACAGACATTGTTATCGACCATGCCGGCTTACGCGCCCTTTTATCCCGATCAGCCCAGGCATTGCATTTGGCCGATGCTGCTCGTCCCGGGAGAGAGCGATCAGGCTCCGGGCTCTTAGAGCTGCTGCAAGCAGAAACGTCATGGGTAAGGCGGACTGTGCAATGGCTGGAGGATGAGCAGGCCCGACGGCTGACACAGACTTGCCGTGCTTTAGCATTTCCAAGCGGCCTATTTACCGCACATGAGGAACACTGCGCACTTTGAAGATGCGCGGTGTTCTGAAGTGTT
The DNA here is from genome assembly GCF_052686535.1 of Agrobacterium sp. DKPNP3. Taxonomy (NCBI): domain Bacteria; kingdom Pseudomonadati; phylum Pseudomonadota; class Alphaproteobacteria; order Hyphomicrobiales; family Rhizobiaceae; genus Agrobacterium; species Agrobacterium sp. DKPNP3. The sequence goes on from NZ_JBQYSN010000030.1 coordinate 38,447, forward strand.
GCGACGAGACAGCAAAGAGGCTGAGCCTCCATGCTGTGCTGATCAGCCGATTTTCACGTTGTCGTCGCGCTTGATGGCGATGATGGTAGAGCGTGGCAGCTTTCCCTCGCCGTCGGGGAAGGGCGCGTCGGGATGCTGGATGCCAACGAAGTGAGTGCGTTTGTCCGCCGACCAGGTCTGGCCGGTGACTTCGGAACCCTTCGGTGCAGTCAGGAAGCGCTCGATACGACCGGTTGCCGGGTCGCCTGCCAGCATCTGGTTGTTGCCCTGGCCGGCGAAATTGCCTTCGTTGGTGTCCTCGCCATCGGTCTGGATCCAGAGCAGGCCGGTGCTATCGAACATCATACCGTCAGGCGAATTGAACATGTTGCCTTCGTTGATGTTCGAGGACCCTGCATAGGCATCCTTGTGAACGGAAGGGTTGCCGGCCATGCAGAACAGGTCCCACTTGAACTTTGTGTCCGCGTGGTCGTCATTTTCGGGGTACCAGCGCACGATCTGGCCGTATTCGTTCTTTTCGCGCGGGTTGGCGGCATTGATTGCCATGGCGTCGCCGCCCGCATTGCTGCGCAGCTTGCCGTCCTTCATTTCACCGCGACGGCTGTTGTTGGTCAGCGCGCAATAGGCTTCGATGGCGACCGGGTTGATGGCAACCCATTCCGGGCGGTCCATTGTCGTCGCACCGACCTTGGAAGCGGCCTGACGGGTGAGGACGCAGATTTCGTCGATCTTCATGCCTGTCGTTTCCGGCGTCAGGGCGAGCCATTCGCCGGCCCCGTCATCGGAGAACTTGGCGACGAAGAGAGTGCCTTCGTCGAGCAGCTTAGAGGTGTCGCCGCCGGGCACGTAAATGCCGTTGGAGACGAATTTATAGAGGAATTCACCGCGTTCATCATCGCCCATGTAAACGACTACACGGCCGTCACGGGCAACCACCACGGCGGCGTTTTCATGCTTGATGCGGCCAAGCGCAGTGCGCTTGATGGGGGTGGATTTGGCGTCCGAAGGATCGATCTCGACCACGTAACCGGCGCGGCGCGGTTCGTTGGGGTTCTTGGCGACGTCGAAGCGCTTGTCGAACTTCTCATAGGCGTAGCGCGTCTCGGCGACGATGCCGTAACGCTTGTAATCGTCAGGCAATTTGAAGGCGGCGTCGGTGGTGCCGAAATAGCCATTGAAGTTTTCTTCGCAGGTGAGATAGGTGCCCCAGGGCGTGCGGCCGGCGCCGCAATTGTTGAAGGTTCCGAGACAGTCGACACCATCAGGGTCGGCGGCGGTCTTGACGAGGTCGGAGCCTGCGGCCGGGCCGGAAAGCTTCATCGGCGTATTGTGGTGGATGCGGCGATTGAAGGGGCTGTCGAGAACGATCTTCCAGCCATCCTTGTCTTCCGCCACTTCCATGACGGTGACACCCTGCATGTTCTGCAGGATCTTCACGTCGTCAGCCGTCTTCGGATTGCCCTTGTCAGTGTGCGGCAGGTTGGTTTCCGGGTTTACATATTCATGATTGACGGCAATCAGTTGATGGTTGCCGACGACAAAAAGCTCCATGCCATCGGTGTTTTCACCGAAGACCTTGTCCGAGTTTTCAACGCTGACGCCCTTGGCGGGGTCGAGATCGGGAATGTTGGAGAACAGCGGCTGGCCCCATTTCGCCAGCGGCTTCCAGTTATAGCCTTCCGGAACATGGATGGTGTGGTCGGTGGCGGCGGCAACCGGCTTGAAGGGGAAACGGCCGACGGCGGCTTCCTGCGCCTCAGCCGAGGTGCTGCTCATCAGATTGCCGAGCGTGCCCATGGCGGCTGCGGCCGAACCGAAGGCGAGTACGCCGCCGAGAAAACCGCGGCGGGAAAGTGCGGTCTCAACGACTCGGTCGAAGTCGGTTTCGGCCGGCGGAGGGTTCTGAAGTTCGTCCCACTCGTCCCAGGACAGTTTGCTTTTATCGATGTTGGTCATATCCGTGTCTCCACCGTTCAATCTGGAATCGTTCCAGATAGGTGCGTACCGGTCGATTGTTTCACTCGGATGACGGGAATGGAGCTTTTTAATATGGAGTCTACGGGCGACTAGAACGCCATTTTGCCCGCATTGCGCGAAGTCGGCCGGAACTGGAGCGCAAGTGAAGGCCTGAGGGCCGGTGTGAACCGCCACTCCTTCGGGTTGCGCTTAGAGATTATCGGAAGCGCGGAGGGGTGCCGATAACGCGGAATCACCCGACTTGGTATGAAACTGTGCCGCGCGGGCTGGCGTGCCCGGGCGGTTTCGCGTTTCAGCAAAAGATATGTTCGCGATGGATCTCAGAAAAACGCCTGAATTCCCGTCTGCGCCCGGCCGAGGATCAGCGCATGGACGTCATGCGTTCCCTCATAGGTGTTGACCGTTTCGAGGTTCTGGGCGTGACGCATGACGTGATATTCGATCTGGATGCCGTTGCCGCCATGCATGTCGCGGGCTTGGCGGGCAATGTCCAGCGCCTTGCCGCAATTGTTGCGCTTGACGATGGAAATCATCTCCGGCGCCATTTTATGCTCGTCCATCATTCGGCCAACGCGCAGCGATGCCTGAAGGCCAAGCGCGATTTCCGTCTGCATGTCGGCGAGCTTCTTCTGGTAAAGCTGGGTACCGGCGAGCGGCTTGCCGAACTGCTTGCGGTCCAAACCATATTGGCGGGCGCGCAGCCAGCAATCTTCGGCAGCGCCCATCACGCCCCAGGAAATGCCGTAGCGGGCGCGGTTGAGGCAGCCGAACGGGCCCTTCAGGCCGGAGACGTTGGGCAACAGTGCGTCTTCGCCGACTTCCACGCCATCCATGACGATCTCGCCCGTTATAGAGGCGCGCAGCGAAAGCTTGCCGCCGATCTTGGGAGCGGAAAGGCCCTTCATGCCCTTTTCCAGCACGAAGCCGCGGATCTCGTTGCCATGCGCTTCGGATTTGGCCCAGACCACGAAGACATCGGCGATCGGGGCGTTGGAAATCCACATCTTCGAACCGCGCAGGCGATAACCGCCCTCGATCTTCTCGGCGCGGGTCTTCATGCCGCCGGGATCGGAACCGGCATCCGGCTCGGTGAGGCCGAAACAGCCGATCAGTTCGCCGGAAACGAGGCCCGGCAGGTATTTCTTCTTCTGTTCGTCCGAGCCGTAAGCGAAAATCGGGTGAATGACGAGCGAGGACTGAACGCTCATCATTGAGCGGTAACCGCTATCGATCCGCTCCACCTCGCGGGCGACGAGACCATAGGCCACATAGCTTGCATTGGCCGCGCCATATTCCTCCGGCAGGGTAACGCCAAGCAGGCCGGTGCGGCCCATCAGGCGAAAGAGTTCCGGCTCCGTGGTTTCGGAAAGATAGGCCTCGGACACACGCGGCATAAGTTCCGATTTGCCGAAGGCTGCGGCGGCGTCGCGGATCATCCGCTCATCATCGGTCAGTTGGTCTTCCAGCAGAAAAGGGTCCTGCCAATTGAATGCTGCGCGTTCGCTCACGTGATGCCTCCGGATTTGCTGGCCGGATTATTCTTATCCCACCCCCTGCACGCAAGCCATGTTTACTCATTTTTGCATTACCTATAGTAATAGCTCATGACATCACTCAGCCGTAAACTCCTGCCATCCACCAGCGCGCTCGCCGCTTTCGATTCCGTGGCGCGGCTGGGCAGTTTCTCCGCCGCCGCCGATGAGCTGGCGCTGACGCAGGGGGCGATCAGCCGGCAGGTTATGTCACTCGAAGAACAGCTTGGTGTGCGCCTGTTCGAGCGCGGTGCCCGAGGCGTCGCGCTGACCGCCGAAGGACGGGTCTACGCAAAATCGATCGCGGCGGCGCTTGGCGAGATACGCTCCGCTTCGCTTCAGATCATGACCAAAACGCATGGCAATACGCTGAACCTCGCCATGCTGCCCACCTTCGGCACCCGCTGGCTCTTGCCGCGCATCCCGGACTTCGTGGCGAACCATCCGGAAATCACCATCAATTTCGCCACTCGCATCGGCCAGTTCGACTTTGAGCGCGAGCAGCTGGACATGGCGATCCATATCGGTCAGGCCGACTGGCCGGGAGCGGAGAGCACCTTTCTCATGCATGAAATGGTGGCCCCGGTGTGCAGCCCGCAATTCCTCAGCGCCCACCCGGTGGAAAGCGGCGACGATATCGCCGCCCTGCCGTTGCTGCACATGGCCTCGCGGCCGGGGGCATGGGGGCACTGGTTCGAAAGCCTCGGCCTGTCACTCGCCCTGCCGCAGGGCATGCGGTTTGAGCAGTTCTCAAGCGTCGCGCAGGCCTGCATCGCCGGGCTTGGCGTGGCGCTCATGCCGCTGTTCCTGATCGATAACGAGCTGAAATCCAAACAGCTGGTCAAAGCCTTCGACCATCAGGCAAAAAGTCCCAGTTCCTATTATGCGGTGGCGCCGCTTTCGCGCGCCAATCACGTTCCGGTCGTTCTGTTTCGGGATTGGCTGGTGCGCCAGGTAGAGGCTTATCGCGCCGCCAGCACACCGACCCTGTAAAAATAATCGCTCTTTTTTCGGGCATTTAACCGGTGTGCCCAGCTTTTCGCCTTATTTTGACGGGGCAGGACTCGACAGCGGGGCACGCCTCGCTTATTCTGATTAAACGTTTAATCTACTCTCCGGACCATTCATGGCATCGTCACGGCCTGCCACCAATCTGAGCGCGATAGCAGCGGCACTCGGCGTGTCGGTGGCAACCGTTTCCAATGCGCTTTCCGGCAAGGGCCGTGTTTCACCGGAGCTGGTGGAGCGTATCCGCAGGACGGCAAGCGAACTGGGTTACGTGCCGAGTTCTGCGGGCAGGGCGCTACGCACCGGCAAATCGGGCGTCTTGGGGTTGGTACTGCCCGATATCGCCAACCCTCTTTTCCCCCAAATCGCCCAGGCCATCGAAAAGGCGGCGGTCAATGCCGGTTACGGCGTGCTGATTGCCGATGCGCGCGGCGAAATCGCCATGCAGACGGATGCCATCAACCGTCTGATCGAGCGCGGGGTGGATGGCATGGTCATCGTTCCCCGCCGCGGCACGCGTATCTCCAATGTCGATTGTCCGGTTGCGGTCATCGACAGCCCATCAACGCCCGGAAACACCGTCGCCGCCGACCATTGGGATGGCGGGCGGCAGGTGGGCGATTATCTGGCAAGCCTTGGGCACCGCAAGGTGGTGCTTGTCGGCAAGAACCGCGAATCCAACGTGCAGAACGACCGTCTCGGCGGCATTCGTGATGGTCTCGGCAAGACCTGTGTGACCCGGACGCTCTGGATCGACGGCCTCGAAGAGGTTGATGGTGCCGGCTGCCGGCTGGGACTTGCCGATCTGGTTGCGGAAGGTTTCACCGCCTTTGCCGCCATATCCGACCTGCATGCGTTGCGGGCGCTAACCGAATTGCAGCGCGAGGGTATCGAGGTGCCGGAGAAGGCAAGCGTCACCGGATTTGACGACCTCATCTTTTCCGCCGTCGTCACCCCGCCGCTCACGACCATGCGCATGGATATGGGCCGCATCGCCGATCTGGCGGTTGGAGCCTTGCTGCGCGCCATCGACAGCGCGGGCGAAAACGGCATCGCGGGCGAAGTGACCGCTGATATTTCGAAAGTACCGATGGCGCTGATCATGCGCGGCTCCACCGGCAAGACAAAGCATGATGCGATTGAAGCCAAAAAAACGACAGCAGGAGAACTCACACCATGAAAAAGTTCATTTTTGCATCGGGCACCGCCCTGATGCTGACGATGGGAGCGGCGCAGGCGCAGGACAAGACTCTGACGATTTCCGTCTATGCCTTCGCGCAGGATGAATTCAAGGAACTGGTCTATACGCCGTTCGAAAAGCAATGCGGCTGCAAGCTGGTCGTCGAGACCGGCAACAGCGTCGAGCGTCTGGCCAAGATGGAAGCCAACAAGGCCAATCCGGTTGTCGATCTCGCTATCGTTTCCATGGCCGATGCATTGTCGGCCACCCGCAAGGACCTGATCCAGAAGATCGATGCTTCCAAGGTTCCGAATATTGGAAAGCTCTATGACATCGCCAAGGATCCGAATGGCGACGGCATGAGCGTCGGTGTCAATTTCTACGCCACCTCAATCGTTTACCGCACCGACAAGATGAAGATCGACAGCTGGGCCGACCTTTTGAAGGACGGCATCGTCGATCACGTCGCCTTCCCGAACGTTACCACCAATCAGGGCCCGCCGGCGCTTTACATGCTGGGCAAGGCCATCGGCAAGGATACGCCTGATCTTGCCGGCGCAATCGAAGCCGTGGGTGAGAAGAAGGACGAGATCGTCACTTTCTACGTCAAGTCCTCGCAGCTGGTGCAGCTCATGCAGCAGGAAGAAATCTGGGCAGCCCCGATCGGCCGCTTCTCCTGGGCGCCGTTCACCAAGCTCGACCTGCCGCTTGCCTGGGCAACGCCCAAGGAAGGCCAGACCGGCGGCATGAACGTGCTCGTCGTAGCGAAGGGTACGAAGAACGAAGATCTCGCGCTGCAGTTCATGGATTTCTGGCTTTCGACCGACGTTCAGAAGGCTCTCGCCGAAAAGCTGGTGGACAGCCCGACCAACAGGGAAGTCAAGGTTTCCGACGAGGTGGCGAACAACATCACCTATGGCGACGAGACCGCGAAGAGCCTGCAGCTCATTCCTTCCGACGTGACGCTCGATAACCGCGACATGTGGCTGTCGGAGTGGAATGCGAAGGTCGGCCAGTAAGTCATTTCACCGTTTGGAATGGGGCATCGTCCGGAAGGGCGGCTCCATTCCCGGAAAAGCGGTTCGGTCGTCCCCTGACCGCTTTTCCGCCTCTTTTGATCATAGGCCGGTCCGTCCGGCTGCCGTAACAACCGGCCTCATGGCCGTTCAGGAAATAACCCATGTTTCAAAACCGGGCCGAAGCGCTGGCGCTTGCCTTGCCCGCTGCGATTTTCGCGGCGGCGGTCTTTCTTGTGCCGGTCTTCATGCTTCTGTCGGAGGGCTTTCGCACCGCTGACGGCTGGACGCTGTCGGCCTATGCCGCTTTCTTTTCCGATCCGCTGAACCAGACGGTTTTCCTGCGTACGCTGAAGCTCGGCGCGCTCGTCACTGTCGTTTCGGCGGTGGTGGGCTATGCGGCGGCTTTCGCCATCGTTAACCTGTCGCCGGGCACGAAGGGCCATGTCGTCAATCTCGTCGTGCTGCCGCTGATGATCTCGCCGGTTGCCCGCACCTATGCCTGGATCGTCATTCTTGGAAGGACCGGCATCGTTAACCAGGCGCTGCAGGCGGTGGGCCTGAGTGACGGGCCGATCCGCATCCTGTTTTCCGAAACGGCCGTCTTCATCGGCCTTCTGCAACTCTTCCTGCCATTGATGATCATCTCGCTCATCAGCGCCTTGGAAAACATGCCGAAGGATACGATCGCGGCCGCCCGCGTGCTCGGCGCAAACTGGTTTCAGGTATTCTGGAAGGTTATCTTGCCGCTTACCAAGGAAGGGCTTGTCGTCGGCGGCACGCTGGTCTTTACCGGTTCGCTGACGGCCTACATCACGCCTGCCATTCTCGGCGGTTCGAAGGTGTTGATGCTGGAAACCCTGCTTTACCAGCAGGTCACGGTTTCCAACAATTTCGTCGCCGCCAGCGTCATCGCCTTCATCCTGATCGTCATGAGCTTTGCCGCCAATATCCTGCTGAAGCGCATCGCCACCGCGAGGAACAAGAAATGACCCGGCAGCTCTTCATTCCGCTCACGCTTCTGCTTGTCGTCGGTTTCCTGATCGGGCCGTTCCTCATCATCGTCGCGGCCTCGTTTTCGGCCGGCGATACGCTCGCCTTTCCGCCGCAGGGCTTTTCACTGAAGTGGATCGCAAAGGTCTTCACGGTGGAAAGTTTTCGCGAGAGCTTCGCAATGTCGATGTTCCTTGCCATCGGCGGCACGTTTACGGCGCTCATCCTCGGCATTCCCGCTTCCTACGCCATGTCGCGCTACAAGCTGCCCTTCGCAGAAACCGTGCGCACCATCGTTTCCGCGCCGATAATCGTGCCCGGCATCATCGTGGGTCTCGCGCTGCTGCGTTATTTCGTCGTGCCTTTCGGCATCGGCATCACGCTCGCTTTGTTTCTCGCCCACACCGCGCTCATCCTGCCCTATGCGGTGCGCGTGGTTTCAGCCAGCCTCAACAATCTGCGCTCCGATATCGAGGAGGCGGCGGTGCTGCTCGGCTCGTCGCGGCTTGGCGCATTTTTCCGCGTGGTGCTGCCGAATATCCGCGGCGGCATCCTTTCGGCTTTCATTCTCGGTTTCGTGACGAGTTTCAACCAGGTGCCGGTATCGCTGTTCCTGTCCGGTCCCGGTGTGCGCACGCTGCCCATCGATATGTTAGGATACATGGAAATCGTATTCGATCCTTCCGTGGCTGCCCTTTCTTCGCTGCTCGCCTTCCTTTCCATCGGCATCGTCTTCATGGCCGAACGTTTCCTGGGGTTCTCCCGTTATGTCTGACGCAAACTATCTTTCGCTCCAAAAAATCTCGCTTGCTTACGGCGGCAATGTCGCCGTCAAGGATCTCGATCTCGATATCCGCAAGGGCGAATTGCTCGCGCTTCTCGGACCATCAGGCTGCGGCAAGACCACGACGATGCGCGCCATTGCCGGGCTGATGCCGGTGGCGGGCGGCCGTATCGATCTCGATGGCGCCGATATTACCCGCGTCGCCGCCAACAAGCGCGCCGTTGGGCTGGTGTTCCAGTCCTATGCGCTCTTCCCACATCTGACGGTCTATGAAAACGTCGCCTTCGGCCTGAAACTCAAGGGCATGAGCGGCAAGGCGCTGGAGGACAAAGTCGCCTCCGGCCTGAAATCGGTCGGCCTTTCCAATTTCGCCTCGCGCAAGCCGGCGGAACTGTCAGGCGGCCAGCAGCAGCGTGTGGCGCTGGCGCGCTCCATGGTCATGGAGCCGAAAGTGTTGCTTCTCGATGAGCCGCTCTCCAATCTCGATGCCCGCCTGCGCCTTGAAATGCGGACCGAACTGCAGCGCGTGCAGAAGGAGACGGGTGTGACGATGATTTTCGTCACCCATGACCAGATCGAGGCGCTCGCGCTTGCCGACCGCATTGTCGTCATGAAGGGCGGCAAGATTGAGCAGATCGGCACGCCCGAAGAGATTTATAACGCGCCGGTTTCCTCTTTCGTGGCTGACTTTGTCGGCTTTGAAAACATCTTCGCGCTGGAAGGCGGCGCTTTGAAAACCGCCACAGGCACAACACAGCTTCCCGGACCAGTCCGTTCAGCATCTGGACTGGCTTGGCGGCCGCGCATGGTTACCCTCGGTTCAGGTCCTTACCAGGGAACCGTGCGCGGTACATCCTTTGCCGGAAACAGCCGCGAATATCTGCTCGATACGCCGCTTGGCTCCATCAAGGCGGAAACCGATGCGGCGCTTGGCGCTCACGCCATTGGTGATACGCTTGCTTTCGACCTGCCGGTCGAGAAAGCGGCGGCCCTAAAGGTGTTCAACTGACCATGGGTGTGTGGATCGATACCGATATGGGCTTCGACGATATTGCCGCCATCATGGTGGTGCAGTCGGCAGGCCTTGCCATTGACGGAATCTCGCTGGTCTTCGGCAATGCGACGCTGGAGGCGGTCTGCCGCAACGCCGCCGGTGCCGCAGCAAGCTTCGGCTGGTCCATGCCAATCCATCAGGGCCGCGCCATGCCTGTGCTCGGCGCGCTCGAAACCGCGCAGTCGATCCTCGGGGATAGCGGCATTCCGACCGTCGGCCAAAGCCTGCCGGATGCGCCGGCTCTGCCGAAAAGCGATGCCTTTGCCGCACTTTGCAATTGGCTGGAAGAAGAGGGCGAAAAGCGCATTCTCGCGCTCGGCCCGCTCACCAATATCGCCGCCCTGTGTCTCGCGCGACCCGATCTTGCTGCCAGAATTTCCGACCTGACCTGGATGGGTGGCGGGCTCACCAGCGGTAACCACACGGCATCGGCCGAATTCAACGCCTTTGCCGATCCCGAGGCGCTGGCGATCGTGCTTTCCCACGGCCTGCCGCTGCGCATGGTCGATCTCGATGCCTGCCGCAAGGTCACGGCCTCGCCCGCCGATGTGCTGCCGATCCGCGCTGCCGGCGGCAGGAATGCCGGGCT
>NZ_JBQYSN010000031.1:0-48028 GCF_052686535.1 Agrobacterium sp. DKPNP3
TGCGGCATCCTCGCTGGACAAGCCTGCCGCTATTTCTCGCCAGAACCGGCACAGGTTCTCACGCTGCCATACCGGTGGTCGCCCTGGCGAGAATAATTTCTGCCGCGTTGACCGCTCCGATTTCCGTCTTCCCGTCACGATAAACACCTCCATGTTTGGGGTGTTGCGGCGACCGGTTGAATCTGCCTTGGACTCCCCGGTCGGAATGGTGAACCAGGCTGCCCAGCTCGGGTTGACGATCAGTAATTGCCATCTCAAGCGCCTCGATGGCCAGGCTTGCCCTAAGATGCGTGTCCAGTGACCACCCGACCACTTTCCGGCTGAATGCGTCTAGCACAACAGCAAGGAAAGCAAATTCCTCAGCCAGATGCAGGAAAGTGATGTCGGCAACCCAGAGCTGGTCGACGCCATTCAGGATCATTCCCTTGGCAAGGTTCGGCACAACTCCATCCATGTTTCGAATCGGTGGTTCTCGGAACGAATGGACGAGAGCGCAAACACAGCAGATTATCCTCGCGCATGATGCGCAAAACGCATTTGTGATTGACTTGCCATCCGTCCCGCCGCAGCAACGCAGCGATCCGTCGATATCCATAATGAGCATTGCCCAGAACCAGCTTTTGAATGAGATCGCGCAATCCGGTCTCGGCCCTATGAGGGGCGGAATCGAGCCAATGGCGATAATAACTCGCGCGGCTGACGCCGGCGAGCCAGCACATTCTATCGATGTTAAGTTTGCCCTGCGGCAGATCAGCCATCATTTTTTCGATGACTTGGAAGACGCCGTTCCGCCAGGCGCGCTGCTCCGACGACGAGCTTCCTCGAAGTGCCGCAAGGCTCCGCGAAAAAAATCGATGTCCAATTGCTGCTGGCCGATTTTCTGCTCCAATTCCCTAACCCTGCGTCTAGCCTTGGTCAGCGATTGTTCTTGAGGGGAAGACGCGATCATAGCGGTCTGCAATGGCGAAGCACCGTCAACAATTGACACCACGCTCGGGGGGCGACCTCGCCGTCGTGAACTCAGATCGCCGTAGAGCCTGAGATGATCTCGCCACTCGTAGAGCCGTTGGCGGCTAACGCCGGCTTCGTTCGCCAGCTTGCTGACATTCTCACCGGCTTGCATGCGCTTAAGAAGCGCGAGCTTTTGGTCTTCATCAATGTTGTTTTGTCGTAGGGCCATGCACGGTTTCCTCTCGGTGTGGGGAAACTGTCCGCGATTTTCCTTGTCTCACCCTGCGGGTGCACTCCACTCCAGTCCGCGATTTAGTGAAACGACTGTCCGGGATTTACCGGGATGTCCCGTTAATCTGAAATCCGCAAACGGGACGTGGGTATTGCCAATGAAGCCTGTGCCCGGTTCATCCGCTTCTGGCTGAACACGACTGCTTCCCTGCCGGAAACCGTGCAGGCCGCCGCCCGCGCCAAGGAAGGCGAGCACTATGATAAATTCCTCGAAGCCCTTGGCCGGAGGCTGGCCAACGGGCTGCGGCTCAAGCAGGAAGTGCCGGAGGATATGGAATCAAATACCTGAAAACATTTCCTTATCAGCATTGTGAAGGCCAAATTTTCGTTGCCATCATGCAACAAGGCGCATGAAAGTTTACGCTCGCCTACGACATTCTTCTATTCACCGCCCGGATCGCTTTCGGCCGTATCCCACGGAATAACATGAATTTTATCGACAAGTTTTAAGATGCAGTGAAATCCTCATCGAAATCTTTGCGAAAACTGTACTTGCAAGGAATTTTCGATTGTCGCTAAAAAGATTGTAACCGTGGCTTCCACTATGGAAGAGAGATTGGCCGTGCGTGATTTGATAGAACCATTTTCCGAGGAAATGACAGAGGCCATTGCCACGGCTTCCGCATTTCGTCGTCGGTTCGGTCGACTTTCCCGACACTGTTTTGAAGTGTCGGAGTGAAAGGCAGGCAGCAATGAGTTGGGATGTACAAAATCTGTTCCGGCATTACGCCCCGGGAATTGCGAAGTCCCTGCATCGCCGGGGTATCAACGAGGATACGGCCGCCGATCTTACCCAGGATACGTTCCTGCGTGTTATTGCAACGCCGCCAGCCAGTACCACGCAGAACCACAATCCCAAAGCCTATCTCTATCAAGCTGCTCGTAATCTTGGTCTCAACCACCAACGGCGTGAAGCCTTGATCGAGACCGTCACTCTTGACGACGAAGAAGCAGCCAACATTCCAGACCCGGCCCCTTCTCCCGAAAAGATCGTCTATTCGAGGCAATGCCTTGTTCAGACCCATCAGGCGCTTTCCGAATTGCCGGAGCGGACGCGACAGGCTTTCGAGATGCACCGTCTGAGCGAGAGGACCATCGCTGAAGTTGCCGAAGAGCTTGGCATTTCGACCACGCGAGCATGGTCTCTCATCCGCGACGCATACCGCCATCTGGTCGGGCGCGTGGATGCATTCTGATTTATTTCTTCCGAAAGGAGAAAATTCGCACCGCTCGTTTGTATTAATAAATAGAGGCAGGTGAGATTCACCGCTCCTGCCGAAAGGATACAGATGAACGAGACGACGCCAGATCAGGAGCGATTGCTTGATGAAGCGATCGACCTGATTATCCGCTTGCAGAACGATCCCGGTAATCACGTGGCGATCGAGTTGATCCGTGCATGGCGTGCGCGTGGTCCGCAGCATGAGGAGGTTTGGGCGCAGGTATCGAAGGTGCATGGCGCATCTGGAAAAGTTCTCACAGAGAAGCGGCGGATAGAACGGCGGGAAAGCCTTGGTCTCACGCGCCGCAACTTCATAGTGGGTGGATTCTCCGCCTTTGGTGTCGGCGCAGCCGCTTATTCCTTCGGGCCGGGGATGCTTCTGCAGGCCCGTGCCGACTACGTGACCGACAAAGGTGAGATACGCCGGATCAATCTTCCCGATGGGAGTATTGTGACGCTTGGGCCGGAAAGCGCGATTGCGCTGGATTTCCGCAGCGAGCGCCGCGTGGTCGATCTTCTCGCCGGCATGTCGTTCTTCGAGGTGGAGGGCGATGCAAGCCGGCCGCTCTCGGTCTTTTCCGGAACCTTGACCGCGACCGGGCTTGGAACGGCCTTCGACGTGTCGAATGACGCCGGTATCCTGACAGTTTCCGTCGATCATGGTCTAGTTGATGTTCGGGCGTCGGACTCTGGTTTAGAAATGGGCGTGAAGCTTGCCGAAGGCCAATGGATCACCTTCGATTCTTCCTCCGGTAATATCGGCCGCGGCCAGCGTGAAAACGGGCAGATCGCATCATGGCGTGACAATCTCGTCATTGCGGAAAGGGAAACCGTATCTGCTCTCGTCGCTCGCATTGGCCGCTGGATACCGGGACGCATTGTCATCGCCGATCCATTTATCGCCGATATGCGTGTCAGCGGGGTGTTTGATCTGAACAATCCGCTGGTTGCTCTTCAGGCGGTGGTGCATCCGGCCGGTGCCCGTGTGCGCCAAATTTCCTCGTTTGTGACAGTGATTTCCCCCCTCTGAAAAAAAAGCAAAAAAACTTGAGCCAAAAAGTGAAAATTTCGCTGCCCCGATTGTAACAGTAGTAGGGACAGTAATTGCCTGAAGCCCAGGCCCAGCCTGTCCCTCCATACGAGTTGAAGAATTGGAGAGGTTTAATGGTCAAGGGGCGTGGGATTAGCAACAAGGTTTTCAGGGGTACGAGCCGGACGCTGATGGCAACGCTTCTGGTGTCGACGGCAATCGTCGTCGATCTCGCGGTAACGCATGGTGAGGCTGCTGCGCAGACACAGGCGCAGACGTCCTTTTCTATCCCGGCTGGTAAGCTCAGTCGCGCTCTCACGGCTTTCGGGCGGCAGGCGGGTGTTCAGGTCACATACCTTGCGTCTGCCGCGGCAGGTAAAACGTCGTCTGGATTCTCTGGCTCTGCAACACGTGAACAGGCGCTGGGAAGAATTCTTGCTGGCTCCGGGCTAATTTACTCCTTTCCAAATGCAACTACGGTTGCAATTTCTAATCCCACGATCGGTAGCGGAAATGCCTCTGCGGATGGCTCAACGGTGCTGGAAACCATCACTGTTCAGGGCAAAGGTGCGACGACCGAGGGGACAGGTTCTTATTCAGCCGACGAAAGCACAATTGGAAAAACATCGGAGAGCTTGAGAGAAACCCCACAATCGGTATCGGTAATAACAACTCAGCAGATCCGGGACAAAGGAATGACGACGCTTACCGATGCGCTCGAGGCAGCGCCAGGTATAACGGTCACTCCAGACGAGTACTATGGTGCCGGACGATATTTTTCACGCGGTTTTGAAATAACCAACGTGCGTAAAGACAGCGGCGCCGTGGGGGTGACGAATGCCTACGACGCAATATCATCGACCAGCCTCGCAAAATATGATCGTGTCGAGGTTCTGCGTGGCCCGGATGGGCTCTATTCAGGTAACGGCGAAGCTGGCGGCGTTATTAGTCTTGCTCGCAAGCGCCCACTCGATAAATTCCAGGCTATTGGTGAGGTGTCTGCGGGGAGCTGGAACACTTTCAAGTCGACGATCGACGTCACGGGTCCTTTGACCCAAGACGGAGGAGTGCGTGGTCGTTTCGTCGGATCATTTGACCGGGCGGACGCTTTCTACGATATCAGCGACAGTCGCAACGTCACACTCTATGGCGTCTTGGAAGCGGATGTGACTGACAACACTTCTATCATGTTCGGCGGCAGCTACGAAAAAAGCGACAGCACGCCTTGGCGTGCTGGTCTGCCCCGCTATTCAGACGGCTCGGCTATCGATTTCCCCGTGTCGACGAGCCTGGGAACGGATTGGAGTTACCTGCATCACAAAAGCTGGGAAGTGTTCGGCGAACTCAAGCACGAATTCGAGAACGGTTGGAATTGGACTACGACAGGTTCTTATGTCGGACACAAATACGATGCCAAGTACGGGTTCGTTACCGGGGTGGTTGACCCGGTGACGCTCGACGGCCTCTCCTATAATGGATCATATAATTGGTCTGATGGCTATCAGATCCAATTTGACACACACGCCGACGGTACTTTCGAACTCTTCGGTCGGGAGCATGAAGTTGTTGCCGGTTTCGATTATTCTAAGCATAGTTCCGACGTGAAGAGAGGCGAGTTTACTGGACCGGCGGTCAATCTTAATGATCTCAGAACATCTTACTGGTCGAGCAGTGATACACCAGCGTTCCCCTCCGACTATTATTTTAACTTCCACCCCTATATTGAGGAGCGCTATGGTGCTTATCTGCGAGGGCGGTTCGAGATCACCGATCCGTTGCACGTCATCCTCGGTGCCCGCTATGGGAACTATAGCTATTCATTCCATCGCGCGAGCTACAATCGAGACGGTTCAACAAATTGGACGGAAGCGCTCGATTATCATGACAATGGAGTAGTGACACCATTTGGTGCCGTGACCTACGATCTCACAGATCAGTGGACAGCCTATGCGAGCTTTGCCGAAATATACAAGTCGCAGGCAAACAACCTGAAGGGGCCGCTCCCTGGAACACCGCTCGAACCAATCACTGGCCAGACGTATGAGATTGGCCTCAAAGGTGAGTTGCTCGACAGTGGGCTTAATGCCGGGCTCGCTCTTTATCATACGAAGCGCAAGGGCCAAGCTGTCTACGATCCTACATTCGTGGGGGCATACAACCCCGACAACGGTAGCAATTGCTGCTACACAGCGTCAGGCGACATCGTAAGCCGCGGTATTGACCTGGAACTCAGCGGTGAGATTACAGACGGGCTTCAGATTTATGCTGGATACACTCTGAATCTCAATAAAAACAAGGTAGAGGACACGCTATATAGCGCAATTACACCAAGGCACCTCTTCAAGGTGTGGGGTACCTACAATCTGCCGGGCGAATATTCCGCCTGGACTCTTGGCGCAGGTGTTCGTGCTCAGAGCAAGACAACCGCGAAGGGAGAGGAGTGGGTTACGGATAGCAACGGCAACTCGACCGGGATTCCGTTTAATCTCACTCAGGAAGCCTACGCCGTGGCAGATGTCAGTGTCCGTTATGACATCAGCGACACCACCTCGTTAACCGTCAATGTCAACAACGTCTTCGACCAGAAATATTTCTCTCAGCTTGGTTCGTTGGCGAAGAACAATTTTTACGGCGAGTCGCGCAACTTCCTTGTTACTTTGCGTAGCACCTTCTGAGGCAGAGGAGATTGGATCGCGGCCGGAAAATCCGGCCGCTGCCTATTCCAACGGAGATGCAATGCATAATCCAACAAGAGTTATTAATCGGATATTCCAGTTTCTGGTGATTTGTTGCCTGTTTTCGGGCGGGGCATCGGCGCAGGAGTCAAGTATATTTCCAATATTTGTTGAGCACGCGCTTGGAAAAACGCGGATCGAAGCTCGCCCGGAACGTATCGTCACAATTGGATGGAGCGGTGAAGATGCGGTTCTGGCTTTAGGCTTGGTTCCCGTCGGCATGACGGAGTACAAATTTTTCCCTTCAGGCATGTTTCCCTGGAATGAAACGGCCGTGGGCGATGCGAAACCAATCCTTTTGTCAGATGCTGTAATCGACTTCGAGGCGGTGGCGGCTCTTCGACCGGACGTTATTCTTGGTATATATTCCGGAGTCGATGACGTGTCCTACAAGCGGCTTTCGGCGATTGCACCCACCGTGGTTTACCGATCAGGGCCATGGCAAGCAGACTGGATGGAACAAACCTATCTGACGGGAGAAGCCCTCGGCAAACGCCAAGAGGCGCAAAAGCTGATAAACGATACGATAGCAGAGTTGCGCGCGCTTGGTACAAGCCATCCCGCACTTGTTTCGAAGACGTTCATATTCGGGAGTTATTTTCCCGGCGGAAACGGGATCGTCGTCTATCTTCCCAAGGATCCCAGAGTGGCGGCACTGGTCGAGCTAGGCATGGTTGTCCCGCCTTATGTCGCCGATCTTGCTTCACAGAATCCCACTGAACTCTCTGTATTCGTCAGCTTTGAGGAAATGGAGAAACTCGCACCTGATCTGGTTGTCATGTGGTATAAACCTGGCGCGCGCGAGGCGTTGGAGAAGCAACCACTATTTACGAGCTTGGATGCGTTTCAGTCTGGACGATACGTTCCTTTGGAAGACGCAGTTTCTATCTGGGCGACATCTGCGCTCAGCGTCCGTTCCATCCCGTACTTTTATCCTCACTTCATCGGTCAACTCGCCGATGCTGCTGCGCATTAAAAAGCAACTATAAGATGAATGCAAACAAACACGCACTGTCGGCAGCCGTGGAACATGACCACGAACCTTACTCCGAAGACTACTTTCTTGGAGAGACCATTTCTATTGGGCGCCTGACGCCGTCGATGACCCGGGTGGTTCTGAAAATTGAGGGCGGCGAGCGGTTGGCGCCAAGTGGACATCCCGACGAGTGGGTGCGTCTGGCTTTTCCGCCCGATGTCGATACGCTGGTGACGCTGCCGGTCCTGATGGAGAACGGCAAGTGGGGCCGCCCTGATGGCTCAAAGCCCTGTCCGAACCGACCCTATACGATCCGGCGCTGGGATGCTGCCACCCATGAGATGACCATCGACATTGTCGCGCATGAGGGTGGCGTGGCTGCTTCCTGGGCCATGAATGCGAAGGTCAGCGATGTGGTCGGCATCTGCAATCCGGAGGGGCGTTTCTGGATTCCCAGAGGCAGCCAATGGCTCCTGATGCTGACTGACATTACCGGGCTTCCGGCTGTCGGTCGGGTGCTGGAGGAACTACCGGAAGGTTTCAAAACCATTGTGCATGTCGAGGTTCCTTCTGACGAAGACCGTCAAGACATCGATACGGCAGCCGACGCCTCGCTCGTCTGGCACGCTTGTCATGGTTTAATGCCCGAACGGCCCGGTTACACGGAGCTTTCGCGTATCGCCGGAACGATCACCGAACTACCGGAAGGTCCAGGCTATATTTACATCGCCGGCGAAGCAAAAGCTGTCTCGGACAGCCGCAAGCATTTCCGCGACGTGCTCGGGTTCGACAAGAATCGCATCGACGCCATCGGCTACTGGATCGAAGGGCAGGCGCGGGTTTGAGTGTCGGTTTGCTTAACGAGCATAATGAAGGAAGCGGATTTTCGATCAGCAACACCACGCGGCTGACCGGTCTGCTGCTTGGGCTTGCTTTGCTTCTGTCGGTTTCGCTGGCGGGCCTTTTGATCGGAGCGCGTACCATCTCGATTTCGACTGCGTGGAATGCGCTGTTCGTTCACGACGCCAGCATAGTCGAGCACATTATCGTTCGCGACTATCGTTTGCCGCGAACCTTGCTCGGCATTCTCTGCGGTGCAGCCTTCGGCGTATCCGGTGCTTTGATCCAGGCAGCGACGCGGAACCCGCTGGCCGATCCCGGTATTCTCGGTGTTAATGCTGGTGCCGCTTTCTTCGTGACGCTGGCGGTCGGCCTGTTCGGCTTTCACTCCATCGACGCCTATCTCTGGTTCGCCTTTCTCGGTGCCATCCTTGTCACTCTTGCCGTCTACGCGCTCGGGGCAGTGGGTCGTGACGGCGCGACACCCATTCGCCTCGTGCTGGCGGGCGTCGCACTTTCAGCCGTTCTCGGCGGTATCGGTTCATCAATCGCCCTTTTGAAGCCGCAAGCCTTCGATTCCATGCGTTTCTGGTCGATCGGCTCGGTTGCCGGAAGAAACATGGAGATCGTGGCGACGGTCGCTCCGTTCATCGGGATTGGGCTGGTGATTGCTTTGATTGCCGCCCGTTCTCTCAACGCCGTTGTGCTCGGCGACGATCTGGCCCGCTCGCTTGGTGCCAATATCATTCGCGCTCGCATTCTCACCGTCATTGCTGTCACACTACTTGCCGGAGCAGGAACTGCCGCTTGCGGGCCGATTGGCTTCGTCGGGCTGATGGTGCCGCATGTCGTACGTTGGTTCACCGGACCGGACCAACGCTGGATCATCCCCATGACCATGATCTTTGCTCCAGTGCTGCTGTTGTCAGCCGACATCGCCGGACGTCTGATCCTGTTTCCGGGTGAACTGGAAGCGGGCATCGTCACCGCCTTCATCGGCGCTCCCGTCCTGATCCTGCTGGCGCGGCGGAAGAAAGCAAGCGGCTTATGAAAACCGCAGTACCGCTCCATGTCGATTTCGGCCGCTCCGTGTTTGTCATGCGAGGCTTCCGTGGTCGTCTGTCAGCCCGGTTCGATAGGCTATCGATATTCATCGGTCTTGCGCTTGCCATTCTCGCACTCGGCATCACCGGTCTCTCGCTAGCAAGCGGCAAGTATCCGATCGCCCTGGCTGAAGTGCTTGGCGCTCTCGCTGGCCGTGGCGACGACCAGGTGCGAATGATCGTGGTGGAATGGCGTCTGCCGCGCGTTGCATTGGCTTTCCTGCTCGGCGGCGCGCTCGCCATCAGCGGAGCAATCTTCCAGTCGCTGACGCGCAATCCGCTTGGATCACCCGACATCATTGGCTTCTCGGCCGGCTCCTATACCGGCGCACTGGTCGTCATGCTGCTTCTGTCCGGCGGTTATTACGAGACCGCGGCCGGGGCGCTGATCGGCGGCATCCTCACGGCAATGGCTGTCTATCTTCTGTCCTCCCGGCGAGGCGTGCAAGGCTTTCGCCTGATCGTCGTGGGCATCGGTGCCGCCGCCATGCTGTCGGCCTTCAACGCGTGGATGATCCGCGAGGCGGAACTACAGGTGGCCATGTCCGCTGCGATCTGGGGCGCCGGCTCGCTGAACGGTCTCGGCTTCGAGCAGCTTGTTCCCGTCGCCGTCGTTCTGGCTGTCGTCGTCCCCCTGACGCTTCTGCTGTCACGACCGATGCGACAGCTTGAGATGGGCGACGACGCGGCAAGAGCGTCTGGCGTCAACGCCCACCGCACACGACTTTTGTTGATGGTGCTCGGCGTGGCGTTGACCGCCATCGTGACGGCCGCAGCCGGTCCGATTTCCTTCATTGCGCTGGCCGCGCCCCAGATCGCCCGGAGGCTGACCAACTCGGCCGGCGTTGCGCTGATCCCTTCGGCGCTGACGGGCGGTCTTCTGTTGCTCGCCGCCGATTGGGCGGCACAGCACGCCTTCGGTGTTCAGCTTCCCGTTGGTGTCATGACGGTCAGCATCGGTGGTCTCTACTTCATCTGGTTATTGATACGGGAGGGCCGCAAATGAGCCATTCTCACGGTGGTTTCGGCCGCCTTCATGCCGACAACGTGACCCTGCGCTATGACGAGCGGACGATCTCGCGGAATCTTTCGGTTGCCGTGCCCGATGGCTCCTTGACGGTGATCGTCGGCCCGAACGCCTGCGGCAAGTCCACGCTATTGCGCGCCCTGTCACGACTGCTTGTTCCCGCTTCTGGTCAGGTCATCCTTGACGGGAGGAGCATTTCCGATCTTGCCGCCAAGGACGTCGCACGCCGTCTCGGTCTTCTGCCGCAAAGCTCGATTGCACCGGAGGGCATCACCGTTGCCGATCTGGTGGCGCGCGGGCGCTATCCGCACCAGTCCTTCTTCCGCCAATGGTCGAAGGCCGACGAGGAGGCCGTCATCGCCGCGATGGACGCCACCCGAGTCACGGACCTTTCAGGCCGTCTTGTGGACGAGCTTTCCGGCGGCCAGCGGCAGCGTGTCTGGATCGCGATGGTTCTGGCGCAGGAAACGCCGATCCTGTTGCTGGACGAGCCGACCACCTTCCTCGATATTGCCCACCAGATCGAACTTATGGACCTGCTGGCCGATCTCAACGGCCAAGGCCGCACCGTCGTCGCCGTGCTGCACGACCTCAATCATGCCTGCCGTTATGCCTCGCACCTGATCGCCATGAACGACGGAGCGATCGTCGCAGAAGGCAGGCCGTCAGCCATCGTAACCGAACGGCTTGTCGAAGACGTCTTCGGTCTACTATCCGTCATCATCCCAGATCCGGTGTCCAATACGCCGCTGATCGTGCCGAAAGGCCGGCAGCAAACGCCGCGAGCAGCAGAGGCCACGCAAGTCGTGCGGCTGGACACCTCCCATCGCGCTGGAAAGGAGCGGCATCGTGATTGACCTGTTGAGACGCTTCGCCGCCTATTACCGTCCGCATCGCGGTCTGTTCGCGCTCGACTTCTCCAGTGCCGTCGCCGCCGGCCTGCTGGAACTGGCATTTCCCGTCGCCATAAGGCTGTTCATCGACCGTCTGCTTCCGACCAACCAGATCGGCATGGCCGCGCTCGCCAGCGTTGGTCTGTTCCTGATCTATGTGGTCAATGCCGGCCTTCAGGTCATCGTCACCTATTGGGGCCATATGCTCGGCCTCAAGATCGAGACCGAGATGCGAAGGAAAGCCTTCGACCATCTGCAAAAGCTCTCCTTCGGTTTCTTCGACAACCAGAAGACCGGCCAACTGGTCGCAAGGCTGACCAAGGATCTCGAAGAGATTGGCGAAGTCGCCCATCACGGCCCGGAAGACCTGTTTATCGCGCTCATGACCCTGATCGGCGCGTTCGCGCTGATGATGTGGGTGCATGTGCCGCTGGCGCTGATAACCGCGACCATCGTTCCGGTCACGGCAATCGTCACCACGCTTTACGGCAAGCGGATGATGGCAAACTCGCATGCGCTGTTCGGCCGGATCGGCGAGTTCAACGCCCGCATCGAGGAGAATGTCGGCGGCATCCGCGTGGTGCAGGCCTTCACCAACGAGGATCACGAGCGGGCGCTGTTTGCCCAGAACAACCGCAACTATCTCACGACCAAGCTGGAGTTTTACAGGACGATGGCGGCATCCATGTCGCTGTCCTACCTCTCCATGCGCTTCGTGCAGGTGGTGGTGATGCTAGCCGGGGCATGGTTTGTGGTGCGCGGCGAACTGACCGCTGGCGGCTTTGTTGGCTTCCTGTTGCTGGTCGGCGTGTTCTTCCGGCCCATCGACAAGATCAATTCGATCATCGAGAGCTATCCGAAGGGGATAGCCGGTTTCCAGCGCTACACGCGGTTCCTCGATACGAGGCCGGATATTGCCGACCGAACGCAGGCAAGGTCCGTCGAGCGATTGAACGGTGACATTGACTATCGCAATGTTCGTTTCGGCTATAGCCCGGACAAGTCCATCTTCGACGGTCTCATTCTCTCGATCAAGGCAGGGGAAACGATTGCCTTTGTTGGCTCGTCCGGCGCGGGCAAGACGACGATATGCTCGCTGCTGCCGCGTTTCTACGAGGTGACGGGCGGCACGATCAGTATCGGCGGCATCGACATCAGGGACATGAAGCTCAAGTCGTTGCGCTCCAACATCGGCATCGTGCAACAGGATGTGTTCCTGTTTGCCGGCACGATTCGCGAGAACATCGCCTATGGCCGTCTTGATGCAACGGAAGCGGAGATCGTGGAAGCTGCCCGCCGCGCAAGGCTGGACGGCGTTATCGCCTCGCTGCCTGCCGGTCTCGACACAATTATAGGTGAGCGTGGCGTCAAACTGTCGGGTGGCCAAAAGCAGCGGCTCGCCATCGCCCGCATCTTCCTGAAGAACCCGCCGATCCTGATCCTCGATGAAGCGACGTCGGCGCTCGACACCGAGACGGAGCGCGCCATCCAGCAATCGCTCGCCGATCTGTCGCAAGGCCGCACCACGCTGGTCATCGCCCACAGGCTCGCCACCATCGCCAATGCCGACCGCATCGTCGTGGTCGAAGACGGCCGGATTATCGAGCAGGGCAGCCATGCCGAGCTGTTGGCGCATGAGGGCGGACGCTATCGCGCGCTCCATGCAGCGCAGGCCAACGATCGCTTCGACGCCGCCAACGACCGAAAACCATGTGCCTTGCCGCTCGCAGGCGAATAGCAAGGAGGAATACCGATGATGACGGCCACTTTGGTTAGTCCTGATGAGCGATTTTGGCGAGGGAAACCGATTTGTTCCAGGGCCGGCGTTCAATCTCTCTCAACCGGCCAGCCTGAAAGGAGGTTAATACGATGAATTGGAGAATGCGGGCAACTGCCGCGCAACCGAGACACGAGCTTTCTGTGGGCGACCCGGCCCCGCCCCTAGTCGTCGGTGAGTTCCTGAAGGGCGAGCCGTATCGAGACCTCCGCTTCGGGACTGTCCACGTCGTCGGAATTTTGGGGTTCCGGCTGCGGCGTCTGCAAGACTAGGATACCGCAGCTCTCGGCGCTCCAGGTTAAATATCCCGACGTCGTGTTCCTTGGCGTTGCGATCCTTGAGCATGATATCGAGCGTTGCCGTGCCATCGTCGGGGAATTTGGCGACAAGCTGCGCTATCGCATCGCCGTGGAGGTGGCGGAAGCTTCCCGCGACGGGCTGTGGGCTTTGCCGAGCGGCGCGATGACACGGGACTGGTATGAGGCGGCATGCCTCCCGGGCGTCCCGGAAACGTTCATCGTCGACACACAGGGCCGCATTGCCTGGCGGGGTCATCCGTCCGACATCGAAGACCCATTGGACGCGGTCGTCGCCGGAACGTGGGACATCGAAGCCGCACGGCACGACCAGCAGGAACGATACCGCCGCGAAGCGACGCGGGAGCGCTTCTGGCTTATGCAGGACTACTGGCCGGCCCTGACAGGGAACGAGGGTGCGCAATCGGCTCTGCGATTGCTCGATGAGGAACTCAACGCCGATCTTGTGCATCGGAATGACCCCATCCTGCAGAGTTATCGGCTGACCGCGCTGTCCCACATCGATAACCGCGCCGACGAATTTCTCACTTTCGCCGAAACACTGGCGAACAGTGAAGCATTTTCGAATGCGCCCGGCCTCTACGCCATCGGTTGCATGATCATTCAGGTTGCGGCGGGCAGGCGAGCCTTCGCATCGCAGGGGCTTACCGTGTTTCGCCGCCTCGAAGCTTTGATTGCAAGCCCTGGGCAAACTCAAATCATGTCACCCTACGAGGCCGTCTCGCTGGAACTGTGGTTCCTGCGCGCCTTGATTGATCTTGGCCATACGGACGAGGCTACTGTGCGGCTTCCGGAAGCGAAGGCTCGTATCGAGGCCACTACCGCGCCTCAAGCCCACAAGGAACAGGTTCTATCGCAGATTGCCGAACTCATGAACTGCAGCAAGGTGGCCGGATGATGCGGATGCAAATCCTTTGCGGCCGATCGCGCGCGTCTCGATCCGGTCAGGGCACTCGCGAATAAACAACGAGGATACAGCATTGCCGATCTCGTGTCCGGCCCGCTGCATCACGCTCCGGCGGGCAAGCAGATGTCCCACCTTCGATGCTTTGATTGCGGGCTGGTGAAGTCGGTTCGCGAGACGGAAGGCAGTCCCTGGCCCTTTGTCATCGAGCAGGCGCGCAGTTCGTCATTGCCGGTTCAGCGATGAGCGCTTGGAATGGATGAAATCACCGTGGATAGTAGCTGGCGCAGATGCAAAGGGGAAACTGTCGTCACAAGCTAGGTGTTTGGTCCCAGCATGTCATCGCTTGGTACTCGAATGAAGATTTCAGGCTTTTTCTCGCTGATTTGCCTGATTGCTTCAAACGGTGTTTTAAATCGTAGGGCTTTGAGCTGTTTGGCGTAATTGTACGCGAGCAGCCAATTCCTAACGTGGCGTCGCAGGTCGGTGATTGAGGCGTAATGGAATAACTTAACAGTCGCGTCCTTGATCGTTCTAACCATGCGTTCAGCCTGCCCATTGGTCCATGGATGATAAGGCTTGGTCTGACGGTGCTCGATATCATTTGCGGAGCATACAGCGCCGAATATGTGATCAACGAACCCACGTTCTGTCCGTCTGTCATGCTGCACGAATTGGACGCCGTTATCGGTGAGCACTGTGTGGATTTTGTAGGGTACTGTTTTGACCAAAGCCTTGAGGAAGCCGGCCGCCACAAGCTTTGTCGCCTTGCGATAGATTCTGGCGACGACGATCTTTGAAGTGCGATCGGCTGCGACAAAGAGGAAAGCCTTGCCGCCCTCATATCGCAACTCTGCAATATCGATGTGGAAATAGCCGATTTCGTAGGGTTTGAACCGCTTGGGCTTTTCACGATCCGCCTTAGGCAGACGGGAGATGCCGTGGCGCTGTAAGCGGCGATGAAGGCTCGAACGGGACAGATGTGGGATTACGTCCTTCAGGGCGATATAGACGTCGTCCAATGGCAACCGAGCCTGAACCCTCAATGAATCGATCGCGGCCTCTTCAAGAGCCGACAAGACCGTACTGTTACGTTCCTTCGGACCCATCGCATCATCCTCGACGCGTGGTCAAGATCGCCATTTCCTCACCGTTTTCTCGTTGATGCCGTATCGACGCGCGAGCGCCGCGGTTGGAGCTTTCGATCGCTGTAACTCTGCTCGAATGTCGTGCGTGGTCTTGGCGCTGCCGTGAAGAAATTGGCCCATAGAGTGTCCCTCTGTGATCGCGACGTTGATACGCCATCACACTGTGGGACTAAACACCTAGGTCGCATGAAGCGTGGCTAAGTAGATGGAGCCGAGTCGATGAGAGAGGCATTGAAAGCGGCTGCAATCTCGTCTTCGCTGCGGCCTCCATTGATGGCGATGCGCCCGCTAAAGACGAAGTGAGGGACAGACCTGACGCCAGCAGCCAGGGCTCGGGCCGCTTCCTGTTCGACGCGTCTGTGTTGTTCGGGATCAAGCGCGATTGTACGCGCTTCTTCGCGATCGAAACCAAAAGCCACGGCAATATCCCCTAAGGCATCCGCATCGGAAATGTTCCTTGCCTCCAAGAAATAGGCATGGGTGATTGCGACTGCGAGCTGATGTTGTGTCCCACGTTCTTGCGCCGCAAGAATGAGACCATGCGCTGCCTGCGTCCTGTAGGTCCATGACTGAAGGCTGAGATCCAGATCAAGACCGGACGCACGGGCTTCGGCCTCGGGCCGGGCGAACGACGCCTTCGGATCGGTCGCGCCGTAGCGAGAAAAAAGAAGATCGGGAATGTAATGACCCTCCGCCGGCGCATCCGGAAGCAAAAGAACTGGGTGCTGGCGGATGTCCGCCTCCAGTCCAGGGAAACGCTCCACCAGAACCTTGTCGAGACGGTGATGCCCGATGATGCACCAAGGGCAGGTGATCTCGGTATAAAAATCGATTTGCAGCATAATGTGATCCTTCTCGCCATTGAGCCTAAAAGTCCAGGATTGAGGTGAGCCGCTTGACGGCGGCTGTGGGACTTTGCGCCAGTAGGTCAGTCCAGCCGATTGACGGGAGGCAAGCCGGGATCGATCCCGGTCATCGCGACAGATACGTCCCATAGTCGTTTGGCCGCCTGCGGATCTCTTGCCTCCCCGGAGGGCACGCTTTCACCGGACGGACCTCGCAACCCTGACAGTCCCATAGGACCATAGTAGCCGCCCGGTTTTATCTCTCCGGTCGCCGCATTCAGCGCCCCCCAGGCACCCATTGCCGGCTTGGCGAACAACAAGCCGATCATGGTCATTGCCATGTCGCCCCACCAACTGCCGCGGGCGAGGTTCGATCCGACTAGTCCGGGATGGCATGCGATAGCCGTTACTGGCGCTCCAGCCGCTCTCAGCCGCCGATCCAGTTCGAACACGAAGAGAAGGTTTGCAAGCTTGCTGGCGGCATAACGCGGAAGCCATTTGTAGCTCTTGTGAGCGTTGAGATCGTCCCATTCGATTTTCGCGCCCCTGTGCTGCCCGCTGCTCGTAACGACGATCCGCGATCTTGGCGTTTGCACGAGCTTGGGCAGCATGAGCGCGGTAAAACCGAAGCACCCGAGGTGGTTGACGCCGAAGGTCTGCTCGAAGCCCTGGGCAGTGTATCTTAACGTCGGCCCCTGAACGCCGGCATTGTTAATCAGCACGTCGATGCGTGGCTCCCTGGAAGCCAGTCCAGCCGCCCGCCGCACACTTTCCAGGTCCGCCAAGTCAAGCGGAAGAAACGCGAGATCGGCACCAAAGGTCTTCTGGCGGATAAGGCTCATCGCCGCTTCCGCCTTGGCTTCGTCGCGGCAGGCGAGCAGCACTCTTGCACGTCGCGCCGCAAGTGCACTCGCCAACTCGAAGCCTATTCCCGTATTGGCTCCAGTGACGATAAAGCACTTGCCTGACTGGTCCGGCACATCGGCCGTCGTAAATCCCTTGGATGCCATGGGGAGTTCCTGCCTCGTAAAGAGCGCCAACCTCTGACGCTGCTGAATGCTGCCAAACCGCATGCGGTATCGGGTGCCATTGAGCCGGGTCGAATATTCCCTTAGTTTCCGTCGGCTATCCCCGGCGCGGTACGCACGAACTCCTTTGCTGTAACTTGATCGATCAAGAATTTCGCGAGGTTCCCGCGTGACAGTTTCGCGCCGAGCTTCGTCTTGCCGTACCAGCCTACTTTCACCCGGCCTGTCGCGGGGCCATCCTTGAGGTTGGGAATCCGAACCAGTGTCCAATCGAGGTGCGAGTTGCTCACCAGTTCGGCCGTCGCTTTGATGTCATCATAAGCGTTATGGACGATCAGCTTGAACAACAGAACGAACGCCTGCGATTTGAAGTCAAAACCGTCATTGGGATCACGATAGGCAGCCGTCGAGATCTGGATGAGGCGACGAACGTTCAGTTCTTCCATAGCGGAGATGATTGCACCGACGCCGCGCATGATCGGCCGTTTGCCGCAGGATTTCAGACTGTTTGGCCCAAGCGCGCTGATCACCGCGTCTGCGCCCACGATGCATGTCCTGATCGCTTCGCGATTGCTCAGGTCGCCGACGATGACCTCGATCTTGCCATCGAAGGCCGAAAGTTTCGTGGAGTCACGCGTGTAGACGGACAGCGCATATCCTCGCCGCAGTGCCTCTTCGATAATGTGCTTCCCGGTTGGCCCGGTTCCTCCAAAGAGAGCGATCTTCATAGCATTTTCCATTTGTATCGTGGCTGGGAGCGGGGGCTCGGGCCGCTGACGTAGAATTTATCGCTGACAGCCGAAGCAGTTAGCCGTCCGCATTTTCAGGCTGCCTTTTCCAGCACCGCGCGAACCTGGGCATCAGTGGCCGCGATGGCGGCCTTGGCAGGCTCGGGACCGAAGACGGTGCCCTCTACCGAAACGATGTCAACATCGGTAAGGCCAATGAAGCCCAGGAGGTGGCGCAGGTAGCCGGTCTGGAAATCAAACGCGGCCCATTCACCTTCTGAAAAAACGCCCCCCGCGGCAGTGACCAGATACACCTTCTTGCCGGTCAGCCATCCCTGTGGGCTTCCGGCTTCGCTATAGCCAAAAGTGACGCCCGGCCAAGTGATGTGATCGAACCAAGCCTTGAGCTGCGACGACGGACCGAAATTGATCATGCTCGAGCCGAGAACGACCACGTCAGCCGCCTTCACCTCTTCGACAAGTTCCTGGGCAAGGGTGACGGCCTTAACTTGTTCAGGCGTACGCTTCTCTGGCGCTGCGACGCGACCCTGAATATACGCTTGTCCGATATGCGGGGCCGGGTTTGATGTAAGATCGCGGGTCATGAGGCTGCCACCCAGACGGGCCTTCAGGCCTTCGGCGATCTCTCTCGAGAAACGGGTGGATAGACCTTCCGAGCCACGTGGGCTCGACGTAACGAGGAGGATATTGGTCATGATTGCTCCAATGTGATCAGGGTGGTAAATTCTTGTTACTAACGATAGTAAGATCACTGGCAACCGCCCGCAAGAAGGCACTCGGATGACACTCAGTAACACTGATTTTCCTACTCCCAGCGAAGGTGACGACTGCCGCGTGGTCCGAGAAATCCTCGATCTCGTTGGCGACAAATGGACCCTGTACATCATCGCAACCCTTAGAGACGGGCCTGTTCGGTTCAACGAGCTGCGACGTCAGATTGACGGGATTTCACAACGGATGCTGACGATTAACCTGCGCGGGTTAGAACGTGATGGTTTGGTAAAGCGGACGATGTTTCCCACTATACCGCCCCGGGTGGATTATGAGTTGACGGATATGGGGCGAACACTCCTCGCGCCGGTCATGGCTATCGTGGTGTGGGCAGACAGCAATCGGCAGAATATCCAGGACGCTCGCGGTCGGTATGATACGAGATAAGCGCAGATTTCACTTCCAGGATTGCTGTGAAGACAATGTAGGAAATCCGGAAAAAGAAGGAACATAGAATGGCTCGAACACTTATCAGGCCGGGTGGACGGAGTGAGCGCATTCAGGTCGCGGTTCATAAGGCAGTAAAGGAACTCATTTCTGAGATGCCGGCAGAGAACCTCACAATAGCGCTTGTCGCTGCGAGAGCAGAAGTGCCGCCGTCAACCATCTACCGGCGATGGTTGACGCTTGATCAGCTTTTGGTGGACGTTGCCAATGAACGCTTCCTGCCCGACGCTATCCCGCCCGACACAGGAAGTTTCCGTGGTGACCTCGAAGTTTGGATAGAGCAGACGGTAGACGATTTGTCATCTGCGCCAATGAGAGCCGTACTCGGCGAGAGGTTGATCAATCGAAAGATCTCTGAGGTCGCTGCGGGTTACGTCTATATGAACTTTTGCTATCTCACGGATCGCTGCGCGGCTCGCGGTGAGCCTGTCCCCTCTGCCGATCGGCTCGTTGATATGGTTTTTGCCCCTTTGATCTATCGAATATTCTTTGCCAATCAAACAATCACCAAGACATATCAGTTGGAACTTATCGAACAGGTTATTTCCTCTCCTTTGCTAACACGCCCGCTTTCTGACCAGCTTAGCCTGGATGGCTACGCGCTGTTCGAAAACGACCCTCAGTAGTTTACGAGTGCGCTTTCGCGACCAGAGCCGAAACGCGGCTGGACACCCAAAAGTGCGCCTGTACGCTCTATGATGGCCTTCGCCATTGGGGCTGCAGTGTATGCTGCCAGTCGACCACCTTTCTCGCCTGTCAGCGGGGCGTCTATTATGGTCAGCACGACATACTGGGGCCTATCGATAGGGAACCCCGCCAAGAAGGCATTAAAATTGAGATGGGCAGCGTACCGCCCGTTGATCACCTTATCTGCCGTTCCCGTTTTGCCTCCGACATTGAAGCCATCAACCTGAGCGCTTCGGCCTGAGCCCTTGGTGCCATTCCATTCAAACAGAAAGCGCATGGCAGAGCTGGTTGATGGATTGATGACCTGATGAGCGACGGATAGTGCTCGCTCTGGAGTGCGAGGCAGGAACGTTGGAGAAATGAGTTTGCCGCCATTGATGAGCGCCGCTCCT
Organism: Agrobacterium sp. DKPNP3; assembly: GCF_052686535.1. NCBI lineage: Bacteria > Pseudomonadati > Pseudomonadota > Alphaproteobacteria > Hyphomicrobiales > Rhizobiaceae > Agrobacterium > Agrobacterium sp. DKPNP3. Next base: position 20,134 of record NZ_JBQYSN010000031.1, read on the forward strand.
GCAACTGCGGTCTGAAGGGGGGTCGTTGCAACGCCGTGGCCAAAAGAAATTGTCGCCTGATTGATTGGTTTCCATACACGGGGTTGGGTCGGTGTCGCAACCTCCGGAAGTTCCGTATCCATCTTCGTCAGCAGGCCAAGTCTCGTCAAGAAGGCTTTATGGGCATCAAGTGCGACCATACCTGCGATTTTGGCGGTTCCGATATTTGAGGAATACTGGAAGATTTCCGGAACTGTGAGAGGGCGTCCCTGTCCATGGTCGTCGTGGATGGTGAAACCTGCCATGCGAAGAGGCCGTGTGGCATCGATGACCGAGTTTAGGGTGATTTTTCGCTCATCAAGCCCCATCGCCAAAGTGAAGCTCTTGAAAGTCGATCCCATCTCATAGGTTGCGTTACTGATGCGATTAAACCAACCCTTCTCATATTCTTTGTCTTCTGAGCCGTCAGCTAATCGGCGGGACGGATTGTTGGAGTCGTAATCTGGGACCGAGGCCATCGCCATTACCTCTCCCGTATTTGCATTTAAAACAACCGCGCCAGCAGCCTCCGCCTGATAAGCTGTCATAGCATGGGCGATGACTTCATGAACGATGCTTTGGACCCTCAGATCTATAGATAGACGAATAGGCGCGAGCTCAGCACCGCTCGCCAGACCTGTGTCTCGCAGATCCGTTAGTCCCTGCTGATCCAGATAACGCTCCATGCCAGCAAGACCCTGGTTGTCCACATTGACGTGCCCAAGAATGTGAGATGCCACGGTACCAGCCGGGTAAAAGCGTCTCTTCTCGGGGCGAAACCCAATTCCAGGGATGCCGAGTTGGAGGATAGCAGCCTGTTGTCGAGGAGTTAGTAGGCGGCGAAGCCACTGAAATGCGCTGTTGGAAACAAGCTTTTTATGCGTTTCCAGCCAATCGATGTCGGGAATGACTGTTGCAAGCTTCTCGACTGCTTCATCTGGATCAATGATGCGTTGAGGCTCGGCATAGAGCGAAACGACATTAAGGTCGGTAGCGAGCAATTCCCCGTTGCGATCAACAATATTTGGTCGGGACGCTGGAGTGCTTGTCCTGCTAACAATGCCCGTCGCCGCAGTCCTCGCCATACCGTACTGAACAAGCCTGGCGCCGATCAAGCCGTAAGCTCCGAGGAATCCACAAAGTATGATGCCTATGCGCTGGCGTGACATTCTCTGGTGTGACCTCATCTCACCACGCGGAAAGCCCAGAACGTTCTTTCTCATTTGCAGATGGAGAATGCTGCGAAGTGCGAAAATTTTTGAAATCATGTCGGCTATCGTCTCATGTCACCCGAGAGATGACATTTTCCTTTAATGCAATCATAATTGCATTAGAGCCTTCGACGAATTAATGCAACAATTGCTGCAATGAGGCGAGTTTCCGTGCGAGGAGGCAACCACTACCATTTGGATTTGCCGCCTGACTAACCTGCTCAGTTGTAAGTGGAAATCAACAAATGCAAATTGCGATGGCATTTAGGTCGGTAAAAGCCGAACTCCTCTTCCAACCGCCTGGGCGGCTATCACATGGAACAGTATCATCGTTGAATTGCACGCCGACATCCGCTGGCACAGTGAAAAGCATATTGAGCCTGGCAAATGGCTGTCCTGGCAAGGGCAAGTTCTCGCCGCAGCGCTTTATTGAGCAGTCTCAGATTGTCGATTACACCATGGTAGGTAGCGCGACGATCTGCTTGTAAACCGTTAATGCGCGTCAAATTGCAACCGTAGAAATTTCTGCTATCCTACAGGTATGACTACAGAGGTAATTCGCACCATCGCTTGGATATTGTTGGTGACAGTTGGGGCGTTGGTGCTAGCGCCTGTCAACTGGCGCGCGCACTCTGCTATCACGGCAAACATAGACCGGCTGTCTACTTTCGCCCTCCTGGCAATGCTCTTTGTACTTTCGTATCCGAATGATCGTCGAGCAGTCGCGATTTTCTGTATCTTGGGGGCAATCGCGTCAGAACTGCTGCCGCCCCTCACATCTGACAAGCATCCAAAAATTAAACAAGCGCTAACGAAAGCAGTTGGCGCCTTGATGGGTGTCCTTATCGGCGCGATTATCTTACAAGTCTCAACCTATCGCTGACCGGTTGGACCGGGAATTTATGCGACCGCCATTTCCGGACAATGTGTTATCTTCAGTGTTAGTATCCGCCCTGACGTGAGTCAGTGGAGTGCACCTCGGGCCGGCTCACTTCTGTGCGGAAACCAACACTTGGGAATTGGCCGCGCACTACCTGATAGCCCCGATGGAAGGACCTCTGCCTCTCGGGCTTGGTTAAGTGGTTCGCGGAAGATAAAGGGGATTCCAGCGCCCGTCGGAGCGAGAAGCGCATCAAGTATAGATCATGCGTCATACGCGGCGCCCGGGCGTCTGAAACACTTCGCGAATGCCAGCGACCTCGATGTCGGCGGTCGCCGGTAATCGGGCTGGCCGGGGATAGAGCGAAACTGTGTAGGAAGGTTGCCGTCATAGGGCTAGCGCTCGTTGCAAATCATCGTGCTCGAATGCACTGGCCATACGGTTGATCTCGGCTGACCGCGCGCCGACCGCCTTCGCAGTCTCGCGCCATGGTGCGGTGGCGCTCGCGACTTCCTTAATGATAGCACGGGCTTGGGCGAGTGTGAGGGCGAAGAACTCGGCAGCCTCTTCCAGCAGGTCAAGGGAGCAAGTGCCTTCGTCAAGATCTATGTTGGTCGCCAGGACGCGCGCCTTGACGTCAGTAGGCACTGGATTGAGATCATACGCAGGGGATAACGACCAGCCGGCTTTACCGAGCCACAGAAAGCCGTGATTTCTCAGGTGGTCATCAACGTTGGAGATCAGCACATTGAAGGCGACGCGGCGATAAAGCGCGTGCGCATCGGTCTTTCCCTGCGCGCCGTGTTCGGCCAAGGCGTCTACGATCTCCGGATGGCTTCCACGCTCACCGCCGATTGCGCCCATCATCGCCATCGCGGACAAGGAAGGGGATCCGTATAGCTCCATCGCGGTCGAAGCGACGCGAGAGCATGACCTTATTGCCAGCGACGTCTATGAGCTCATGGCGCGGCGTGACAATGCCAGCTTGTTCAGCCAGTTGCAGAGCGACCGCTTCCCATGTCTCAATGCTGTAGTCGTTGGTTTCCTTAGGAAACTTGGCGATCGAAAGATTGCCATGTTGATCGATAACAGAAGCCTTCGGACGCGCTCCGCCAAGCGAGGAGACAGGCGCGAAGATGAGTTGAAGGTCTTCGTCGGTTTCCTCATCGCGTAGAATACGTTCCGTGATCTGCAGCAGGCGGTCGAGCTCGATGAGGGCGGGAACGCCGGTACGGATCGGCGCCTGGAATTCCTCGTCGCCTACCCAGCGGAACCGGAGCGCACCGAGCCGTGTCTCGTCGGCGACGCCAAGCAGATAGTCGCTTTCGGCAAGCGTGCGAACGGCCCGCCCATTGCGCTCAGCCAAGCGCCTTTCCGAGCGTTGCATGAGCCGTCGGCCCCAAGTATCGGGTGCTGAGTCGCCAATAGAGCCAAATGTTGCAAGGCCCGCGGATGGGGCGAACGCTCCCCGGCTCAGAGCTAGAGCGGGCTCCAGCGAGAAGCGGTCGGGTCCTCAAGCCAGGCACGGTCATACTCAAACATGATCGTTTCGGCACCACGGACGCGATTGCTCCGCGCCAAACCGATTGGACGTGGGCGGTCGTGGAGGTCAAGATGAATTTCAAAATCAGCCATCGTGTGACGATCCCGGCGATCGCTTTAGGTGAGCGTGCTTGGGCAACTGCGCACTGGCCAGAGCCTGGCCGACGCTGTCGTTGCTGATGTCGGCGACTTGGCTCAGCCCATCTAGTAGGCCGAGTGCCTGGAGGACGCCTGCATAGATGCCGATGCTGACATTCGTGTCCCCGGCCTCGATCTTTTGAAGCGTTGAGCGTGAGGTGAAGGCACGGTCGGCTACTACCGCCATAGATAGGCGGCGACGTCGACGTGCGTCGTGGATGTCTGCGCCCAGTTTGCGCAGCGCGCGCCGCACAGCGGCCGAAGGATTGTGAGGTGTCGGCATTTGCGACCTTCGCACTACAGATTAGGCCGATATGTAGCACGAAGATTACAATATTTCCAGACGGATGGGTAGGTAGAAAGCTGATTGTTTCGGTGAGATTGGCATGGCTTCGAGTAGGAACAAATCACATACGACAACTTGCTCGCTAAGCCATCCAAGTCGGCAGCTATTGGCGGAACTTGAAGCAGCGTATGCTCTAACCACGAATTCCATCCAACAAAGATATTACTAATCAGTAGCTTAGGCAAATCAGAGCAGGGGGAGGCGGTTCGTATATCTTCAAGGCGGAGACTGCTATGCCTTGGAAGTATTCTCGCAACCGACTGACCTACTTATCATCGGTTTCCAGGATTTTCCGAAGATTTTCGAGGGCAGCCCTGTGCTTAGCCTCCGGCATCCGCTCCAGGTTCTGCATTTTCCAGCGGACGGCCGGTAGCTTATCCGCGCCATCGACGCTGAGCAGTGACCAGTCAGGGTTTCGAGACTTGAAGGATATCAAGAACCGTCTTTGATCGTCGGTCAGGGCCTTGTTGATTTCGAATATCAAGCGTTCGTGCACGTCCAAAAGCGCATCAAGGCTGATTTCTACCTCTGCCATTTGCAGAAACTCGCCCTCGTAAAGGCCCGCGATGTCCTTGCGTACCGGGCGCAGCAATTCGCCCATCGTGCGGTTGTGGCTGATCAGATAGACGATGAATGTTCTGACGAGATCTGGAGTTAGCCCCTCGTTTTCGAGGAGTAGCTTCACGTCGAAAAGATCGCGTGGGTGCTGCCGGTCGAGAGCGGCGCAGATTTTGCCGGCGTAAAGATCGGGGAGCGAAAGCAGCGACATCTCGACGTAGCCGAACCTTTCTTCGACGCTCGGTGAGAATTCCCGCAATTCCTCCGGAAATACCGATCCGCGCAGGACAGGCGAAAGCTCAATCTTGATGCGATCGCCTCCTTGCGAGACGAAGAGCCTAAGTGCATCGACCCGATCTTCGAAAGACCGAATAATCTCGGAGCCAGGCATTGCCTTCTGGATTGCATCGGCGATGCGGCCGAGCGCGGCCGTAATGTTTTTCAGCGCTGTCTCGCGGTCGTCCATCGGCAAGTAGACGAGATCGATGTCGACTGAGAGGCGCGGTAGATCCCGGACAAAAAGATTGATGGCGGTGCCACCCTTCAAGGCGAAGCACGGTTCTTGCGCAACAAGAGGCAGAATGCGTGTCAGAAGTCTGACTTGCCGGTAGTAGGTGCTGGCGGTGTCCACATATCCTCCGGGACGGTTATCATATATTTCTTGTCGAGTTTGCCGCCCTTGACCAGCACCCTGTTTCCACGGCCAAGTCCAAGCTGATCGAGGATTTCAGGCTGTGGCAGCTTCTTGAGCCACGAGTAGGATTGGCGTTCCGCCATCCAATAGAAGAGCCGACGCACTTTGACGTGGGTGCATTTTCGCAGGAGCTGTTCCATGACACGCGGCGACAGCGTTGTCATGCCTTGCAGTAGTTGATCGGCGTGTTCGAAGGATATCGTTTCTGGCACGTCTTGTAGAACTTCGAGGTATGCCCGTTCGGGCGAGGACACGGTGAATGGCCACGCGCTTTTTCGCTGTCCGGATATCTCCGGCCTGACGAGGGTCCGTTCCTGCGTTTCGTATTCAAAATTGACAAGACCAGTCGCCCCCAAGTTCGGGAGAGGAAGATGGCGGATGAACTCTATATCTGGCAGTGCTGCTTCAACCCATTTCGGAACAGCATCCTTGCCGTACAGATGCACTTGGCGCTTGCTCGAAATCGGAAGGTAGTGAGCGAAGCCCTGCTGTTCGATGGCGGTCAGTCCTCCTGGTGTTAAATCCAGGTGAAACACGTTCTGCAGTGAGGCAACCGCACTCTCCCAGCTTACTCGTGTGCCTGGCCGAAGATAAACGGCAGGGGCTATGGGTGTGAGCTGGCGACTCTTTAGCAAATTATCTACGGCATGCCGATCCATTGTTGGTTCCTGACGTATGAGCCACGACTTGCTGACCGGCATCCCGTCGGGAAGCAGGTTCAGAAGAAGCAGCCGTCGTTCAGCGTCAAGAGGCATAGATTGCAATAAAACACATTTGCGGCGACCATCGCCGCAATCTGTTCCTGTGGTAAATATCATTATCTTTCGAGTTTATCAAACTGCAAATATTCGGCGATGGTCGCCGCAAACAACGCGATATCCAAATAAAGCCAAGGGTGTGGTTTGATAACGCTGCGAAGCCGGGTGCAACGGAATGCGGTCAACACTGGCATTTGGCCAACGTGGTCAGTGAAAGCACCCGTATCGCACTGGGTGCCGCGAAGAACTTCGCGGTCGTCAACACGATCGCCGATCAGGAAGCCGTAGTCCGCCGCTAAGCACTTACATGACGACTGACGGAGAGAAATCAGGTCGTGGCGGTCCTTGTGGCACCGTGAACGATCTGTGCCGGAAAAACCCCTCGGTCCTCCGAAGCAAACCAATCCCGCACTTGATGGATGGCTTCCTGGTCCGGCCCCGGATCTCCGCCGCTCAACCCGCTGACGGGGTCCGCTAGCAAGCTGCGGCCGCTTCGGCTCTCGCCTTCGCGGTGATCGCGACCGGTTCCGGACACTGACGGGAGCCATCGAGCGGGAATGGCCCGCTCCAAAGATGGAGCCTTAGATGAACACCGATCTTTCCCTTGCGCAGAACCACGTCTTCCAGCTTTCCCGCACCCTGATGGTTCCAGTCACGCTTTTCAGGTCCGGCGACGAGTTCGGCGTTCCGCCGAGCGACGAACTCGATGACGAAGACGATCTAGAGATCGTGCATGAATATGAGCCGTGATGACTTATGGTCATCTCAGGCTCGGTCACCCTGCTTCGCAGGACATCCTCGCCTTTCAGTTGCACATAATCCGCCCCGGCTTGGCAGCGGTTGACTTCTCCAATATATCCAATATTCTGGATATATGGAAAATAACAACGCAATAGCGGCCCTTGCGGCCTTGGCGCAGACCACCCGCCTTGAGACATTTCGGCTACTCGTGCGCCAGGAACCAGACGGCGTTCCGGCTGGCGAACTCGCGCGGCTACTCGCGGTCCCGCAAAACACGATGTCGGCGCATCTCGCGACGTTGTCGCGTGCCGGGCTGGTCAAGAGTGAGCGCCAGAGCCGATCAATCATCTACCGGGCCGATCTAGATGGCCTGCGCGACCTCACTCTATTCCTGCTGAAGGACTGCTGCGGCGGATCGACGGAGCTTTGCGCGCCGCTCATCGCAGAACTGACGCCATGCTGCGTGCCGGGAGCGAAGCCATGTTGAGCGCGATCGCATTGCACGAAGTGGTCGGTATCGACGCTCGTCTCCGCGAGGCGCTCCGTGCCGCGGACCTCCCGACCGATGATATTGAAGACGATGGCCGCGCCTTCTTCGAAGCCGTCTCAGGCGACGGCCAGACGATTGGATATGCCGGCCTCGAACGGTGCGCCAGCGATTACCTGCTGCGTTCTGTTGTCGTGCTCACGGAACATCGAGGGCACGGGTTCGGCCGGGCCCTCGTCGAGGCAACGCTAAGAGACGTCGTTGGCGATGTGTTCCTCGCTACGACGAGCGCTGTGCCGTTCTTCTCGACCATCGGGTTTTCAGAGGTACCGCGGGCCGAAGTGCCGACCGCGGTGCTTGCGACCCGCCAATTATCCTCAATCTGCCCATCGTCGGCGACCATCATGAAGCTCAACAGGCCTCAGACCTAACAACGGACCACGACCATGACTAACAAGACATATAACGTGCTGTTCCTCTGCACGGGCAATTCCGCTCGCTCTATTCTCGCCGAGTCCATCCTTAACAAAGAGGGCGGTGGCCGGTTCAAAGCTTATTCAGCCGGCAGCCAGCCGAAGGGCGAAGTCAATCCCCACGCGCTGAAGGAACTGGATGCGCTCGGCTATCCATCGACGGGTTTTTCGTCAAAGAGTTGGGACGTATTCGCCGGACCGGATGCCCCCGAGATGGATTTCATCTTCACCGTCTGCGACAGCGCCGCAGGCGAAGCCTGTCCGGTGTGGATCGGCCATCCGATGACTGCTCACTGGGGTGTTGAGGATCCGGCGGCCGTCGTCGGCACTGAAGTCGAGATCCAACGCGCTTTCGCTCAAGCTGCACGGTTCCTGAAGAATCGGATCAGTGCATTCATCAACCTGCCCATCGCCTCGATCGACCGCTTGGCCCTTGCTCAGCACGTGCGCCAGATCGGTTCGTTGGAAGGCGCCTCGGTCAAATCCGCGAAGGCAGAGTAAGATGTCGACATTTGAACGATACCTGACCCTATGGGTCTTCCTCTGCATCGCCGTCGGCGTTGCCCTCGGCCATCTGATGCCCGGCATCTTCCAGATCATCGGGGGCGCCGAGATCGCCAAGGTCAATATCCCGGTCGCGATCCTTATTTGGCTGATGATCATCCCGATGCTGCTGAAGATCGATTTCCGGTCGCTGGCGCAGGTCGGCTCCTACTGGCGCGGGATCGGCGTCACGCTGATCATCAACTGGGCGATCAAACCGTTTTCCATGGCATTGCTGGGATGGCTGTTTGTCGGCTGGCTCTTCCGGCCCTATTTGCCTGCAGACCAGATCGACTCCTATATTGCAGGCCTCATCATCCTGGCTGCGGCGCCTTGCACTGCCATGGTCTTTGTCTGGTCGAACCTGACACGGGGCGAGCCGCTGTTCACCCTGTCGCAGGTCGCCTTGAACGACGCGATCATGGTGGTCGCCTTCGCACCGATCGTCGGCCTGCTGCTCGGTCTGTCAGCCATCACCGTTCCTTGGGCGACGCTCGTCCTGTCGGTTGCGCTCTATATCGTCGTGCCCGTCATCATCGCGCAGGTGCTGCGGAGCCGTCTGACGGCCGATGGAACGACCCGATCAATCGATAGCCTCCTTGGCAAGCTGCAGCCGATGTCGCTGGTCGCGCTGCTTGCCACCCTCGTGCTTCTCTTCGCCTTCCAGGGCGAACAGATCATCGCCCAGCCAGCCATCATCGCGCTTCTGGCCGTGCCGATCCTGATCCAGGTCTATCTTAACTCGGCGCTCGCCTATCTCTTGAACCGCATGGCAGGCGAGCGCCATTGCGTCGCGGGGCCTTCCGCCCTCATCGGCGCCAGCAACTTTTTCGAGCTCGCCGTTGCTGCCGCCATTAGCCTGTTCGGGTTTCAGTCGGGTGCGGCACTCGCCACCGTCGTCGGTGTTCTCATCGAAGTACCGGTCATGTTGTCGGTCGTCTGGATCGTGAACCGCTCGAAGGGTTGGTACGAGGCATCGCCCGCCGTTTCTCGCAACACCATCATCGAAAGGCCTTAACCATGAACGCCGTCATCTATCATAATCCGGCCTGCGGCACGTCTCGCAATACGCTGGCGCTGATCCGCGCTGCCGGGATCGAACCCACTGTCATCGAGTACCTGCAGTATCCTCCATCGCGCGCGCAGCTCTCGAAGATGATCGCAGACGCCGGCCTGACGGTCCGCGAAGCGATCCGTGAGAAGGGCACGCCCTTTGAAGAACTCGGCCTCGACCATCCGGACCTGACAGAAGAGCAATTGCTGGACGCGATGATCGCCACCCCGATCCTGATCAACCGACCACTCGTCGTCACGCCGCTGGGCACCAGGCTCGCCCGCCCTTCCGAGGTCGTGCTCGATATCTTGCCGGCAGACGCATTCAAAGGACCATTCACCAAGGAAGACGGCGAACAGGTCCTCGACCAGGAAGGAAAGCGCATTGTCTGAGACATTTCCCGCTCTGCACGACGACCATCTTCAGCCCATCGCGGCAGAATCGCTTCGGCCGGCATTCTCGACGCACAAGCCGAGAATCCTGATCCTTTACGGCTCGCTACGGGAAGTGTCCTATAGCCGCCTCCTTGCCTTTGAGGTCCGTCGGCTGCTCGAACGGTTCGGATGCGAGGTGCGGATATTCGATCCGGCTGGATTGCCGCTTCCAGACGAGGCGCCTGTCAGCCATCCCAAGGTTCAGGAACTGCGTGACCTCTCCCAATGGTCTGAAGGCCAGGTCTGGATCAGCCCGGAGCGCCATGGCGCGATGACCGGCATCATGAAGTCGCAGATCGACTGGATCCCGCTGTCGCTCGGCTCCGTTCGCCCCACCCAGGGGAAGACGCTGGCGGTCATGGAGGTGTCGGGCGGCAGCCAGTCCTTCAACGCCGTGAACCAGTTGCGCATCCTCGGCCGCTGGATGCGGATGATCACCATCCCCAATCAGAGCAGCGTGGCGAAGGCGTTTCAGGAATTCGACGCCGACGGCCGGATGAAGCCATCGTCGTATTATGACCGCGTCGTCGATGTCTGCGAGGAACTGGTGAAGTTCACTATTCTCACGCGCGATGCCTCGTCCTATCTGACGGACCGCTATAGCGAGCGCAAGGAGAAGGAGGCCGAGCTGGAGAAGCGGGTTTCGCTCAACTCGATTTGAGGGATCAAACTGTCGTGGTGGCAGGCTGCCGGCAGGACACTGCCACCGCACAAACGCAGCGACGCTCATCGCCACGAGGCATGCATTTGCAACAAGCGCAAAACTCAGCCGAATGCTCTTCACAGCACCGCGAGATCGAAAAAGGGTGGTAAGAATGACTGTTTCGGAAGGTTTCCGTACTGTCGGATTTCGCTCCAACGAAGGTTCTCTCAATGACTTTGTTTAGGAAAGTTGTGGACTGTTTGTTGAACGCTTTCAGACTGTTAGCGCAAAACGAACTGCGGTGTCCTTGATCCAGATCCCTTCAAGGCGAAGGCTACTGTCGTTTCGCACCTTCCTTCATGTCATCTTGGTCAGATGTAACAGTGTCCGCTTGTCCCTGGACCTTGGCGGAGACCCTTCGCATGGTGTCGCGTATACGGTCGCTCAGAAGTCTGACGCGCGCAGTTTGCCGGGTGTCGCTGTGGGTTAGGAGCCATACATCGCCGGTGTGTATTACCGGACTGCCTGGGACACGCGAGAGCAGCGGGTCTGCATCGCCGACAAAGCAGGGTAGCAATGTGATGCCCATGCCCGCGCGCGTGGCGTGCAGCCTCGACCGCATCTCGGAAAAGCGGACAGGCGTGGCAGCCATTTCGATCTCTCCCGGGATCCAATCGAGAGGAACAAACTCGTCAGGTCCTAGCAACCAGGCCAAAGGGGATGAAACGTCGCTGAGCCGGTCACAGCGTCGGTAAAACGCTGTGTGGAATCCGCAGAGCCTGCTTCCGTAGAGGTTTTCCGGAGGCGACGTCTTTCCAAGAACGACGCGCAAAGCCACATCCGCCTCTCGGTTGCTCAGGTTGGCAACCGTCCCCGTTCCGATGATTTCGAGCGCGATGTCCGGATAGGTGGATCTGAACTCCGTCAGGGTCTCCATCAAAAGATCGGTCGCAAACGAGACGGGGAGCGTGAGGCGCAACGGGCCAGATACACTCTGGTCGCGAGCGAAGATCCTTCCCTCGATCTTCGTGGATGCCTCCGACATCTGCGCGGCGAGGTCCACAATGTCGGCACCCGCTGACGTCAGCCTGTATCCGGAAGGAAGCTTTTCGAAGAGTTTTGTTTTCAGTCGCTGCTCCAGACGCGCAACGCCGCGAAGCACCGTTGCGTGGTTGAGGTCCAGCTTGTCAGCCGCCGCACGCACCGTTCCGCCGTTGGCCACTGCTAGGAACATCCGTAACTCATCCCAATGATCCATGGTGCGTTTATTCATATCCCTTGTGTTATCTCTCGGAGTTTATCCTCGGATCAGTACCGTTGTATATCCAAAAACCAGATATGGTGTGTGAATACGCACCGTTCGACTGGTCCTCTCCGATATCTCATGCAATCGCCCAACACAAAGGTTTATGATGCAGATCCTCTCCAAGATGCAGGCAACCGTGCTTGCCCTTCTCCTCAGTACAGCCGGTGCCTCGTCGCAATCGCTCTCCGACATCAAGCCCGCACCGGAGCCGCTTGTGCTTCAGAGCCAGGGTAGTTTCTTCGTCGGCGGCCGGACCGTCGAAACCGAAAGCGCCGGCTGGGGCGACCTGAAGGACATCTTCGGCGAGAGTTTCGAAGCCGGTGATGTCGTCGTCGATCAGATGTATGTCCAGTTCCAGACCCCGCCGAAGCCGACGCACCTGCCGATCGTGTTCATGCATGGCGGGCTGCTCTCTTCAAAGCAGTGGGAAACCACGCCGGACGGTCGCATGGGCTGGTTCGAATATTTCACGCGACAAGGATTTCCCACCTATCTTGCCGAACAGACGGGCCGGGCACGTTCGGGCTTCAACGGTACGATCTTCAACCAGGTGAAAAACAAAACTCTGCCACCTGAGGCGCAGCCAAAGGTTTTTCTTGGCACGTCGAGCATGGCCTGGAAGGTGTTCAGGTTCGGTCCTGAGCTCGGCAGGGCCTGGCCAGACGTCCAGTTCCCGATCGAGGCGACCGATGAATTCGCCAAGCAGGTGATCCCTGATATGATCGAGACCCAGGTGCCGAGCCTGCTGGGCGAACTGATCCAGCCTGAAACTGACAACCCGACCGTCGCGAACGTTGCCGATCTGGCCGCAGACCTCGGAGGGGCAATCCTCGTCGGCCACTCGCAGTCGGCGGGATTTCCGACCCAGGCAGTCCTGAAGGGCAATGGCGGTATCAAGGGCCTGATCCAGCTTGAGACCGGCTGCTTCTCCAACCTGACGGAGGAGCAGGTCAAGGCGCTGGCCGAGGTTCCCATCCTCGTGGTGGTTGGCGATTACATGGGCGACAACCCAGCCGCAGCCTGCGCCAAGGAAATGGAGCAGATCAAGGCGGCAGGTGGTGACATTAGCTTCCTCTCGCTCCCCGACGTCGGGATCAAGGGCAGCACGCATATGTTCATGCAGGGCAAGGAGAACATCAAGGTCGCGGACGTCCTGATCGACTGGATCGGCAATCACGTCGGCCAATAGGGACAGGACCTATGTCTTGAGATGCGGTCAACTGCGCGGAGCACGGCTGCCACCGGTGCATTTCGGTTGCGGTCCTTAAGAGAGGCTTGAGGGATATTGCGGCGGGGATCTTCGACGCTACGGCTCCTGGGGCTTCCGCGCGAGATTGAGATCTCGCGGGGAAAGGCCTCCCTTCACCTGAGCTTGTCCAGGACTGGCAATAGTTCAGAGGGATCGGGGCGCCGGGTGTAGTCGGGATTGACATCAGCATAGGCGATTAGACCATCACGGCCGATCACGTATCGGGCAGGCATTGGCAAACGCCAGTCCTGACCGGCATCGAAGTGTGAAAGGTTGCTGCCGAAGCTCTTGTAGACCTCGATAAGATCGTCCGGTAGCGAGAAGCGGAGGCCAAATGTTTCAGCGACTTCACTGTCCGGGTCGCTGAGGATCGGAAAGTTGAGTTTGTTGTCACGCTGGGACCTGCGGCTATTGGCAAGGGTCTGCGGAGAGATTGCCAACAACTGGGCGCCACGAGCTTCGATCTCTTCGCGTACGGCCTCAAGAGCCACAAGGTCCAGATTGCAAAACGGGCACCAGACACCGCGGTAGAAGGTCACTACGAGCGGGCCATGAACCAGAAGATCTCTCCTCGTCCGGGGCATCCGGATGGAAAATCCTGGGTTCCTTGGAAAGCAGTGAAACTTGAAGATCGAATTTGCGGTGTGGATCCCGCCAACGTCGCGAACGCCATCGAGACAGACGGATATTTCATCAGCGAGTGAAAAGCCGTCAGCCATTTGCATCCATCGGCATCCTCAAGGCTCTTCAAAAGTGGCCAGCTCTTGCTGGTCACGATCCGCAAGTGCGGTGAAATTGGAGGAGCTGGCGCACCTCAATCAGAACAGCATGACCGAGCACAGGTCACTCGAATAGAACGCCTTGAAGGGAACTAAACCTGCGACACCAGGAGATGATTCGGCTAAGTTGCTGTTTCGTCGATATCTTAGTCGCCAACACGCCCGGTACGGAACTGTAAGTCGCTCCTTACAGCATAGCTGGCTTTAGGCGTTCGGCACGAAATGGCTGCTCCATCAGTGCATGTGGACATCGAGAGGTGGGCCGGTCCAAATGCCGCATTGCGCTTGTGATCCCCAACAGATAGTGTCCGAAATGTGTCATGAATGGCATTATGGGGATCTATGACCAAACGGTTGGGCTTTGCTGAGCAATGCATCGTGCGCACTTTGTGCGCGCTTGCGTTGCTGTTGGTAGGCTTTGCCCATAAGCCACCAGTTCTGGCTAACAGCCAGATCCCTCTCAGCGAAATCGCACAATACGTCCTTCCAGACGGAACCCTCCCGGTTCTCTGCCTCCCATCGGAGGACGGCAAGGCCAACCACGATCACCGCGACATCGGATCGGGTTGCGAAGCGTGCCGTTTGACGGCTTCGGTGCTTCTGCCGGCTCCCGCCGATGCACTCGGGCTGCCAATCCTTCGCGAAGTTGAGCGTCTCACTCCGATCCGGACGGAAGCGTTCTATCGCCAGCTCTTTCCACCGAATGCCTCTCCTCGCGGACCTCCATCCGGCCTGACTGCATAAATCGCCGCTGGCATCAGCGGCTATTTCAGTCTGTGCCGGTTCGCTCCGCCTGTGGCGGAATACCTTCCGGCACATTGCCGGAACCCTTTCCATGTCACACGGAACCACCGCGTCCGCATGCGCGGATCGCGCTCTGATCGCACCCGCGAGGAGCATCAAAGAAATAGTCTATCCCGGCATAGCCGCACCCCAGGGCGCGTCGCTTCTGCCTGCGGGACATCATCGCAGACGATCAATCACTGCCTGCGAACGGTTCACGCTTCCGGCTGACACCGCAAGCACTTTCGTGGCCGCTCATCGCGGCAGCCAGACAATCACCATCAATCTCGGGGACTGCCAATGACACTCACTGCCGACACTCCGTCCGCAAGCTCGGACAAATCGCTCAGCCGGGCATTCTACAACACCGCATGGCGCTGGCATTTCTACGCCGGCCTCTATGTCGCTCCGTTTCTGATCATGCTGGCCATAACCGGCCTCATAATGCTCTGGTCATCAGTCCTGGTCGGTCGTGACGGCGAAAAACTCTATTCCGTCGTTTCCGCCTCTCAGACCGTTGCGGTCTCCGAACAGGCGAATGCCGCGGTCTCCGCGGTTCCAGGCGGATCGCTCGTTCAGTACATCGTCCCGCGAACGGAAGATCAACCAGCGGTCTTTCGTGTCAATGTCGACAAGGAGTCAACGATGGTAGCGGTCGACCCCTATCGGGGAACGGTCCTCGGCACATGGGAACGTCGCGACGCCCTCTACGACCTCGCCAACCTCATTCACGGGACTTTGTTGATTGGAACCCTGGGCGATCGATTGATCGAGATCGCCGCAGGCTTCGGCGTGGTTCTGATTGTCACTGGAACTTATCTCTGGTGGCCGCGCGAAGGTCGTGGACTTGCCAGATCACTTCGGCCCCAATTTTCGGGACGCGGCCGCCAGATCTGGAAGTCGCTCCATCAGACTGTCGGCGTCTATGCCGCAATCCTTCTTCTGTTCTTCCTGATCTCCGGCCTGTCCTGGGCGGGTATCTGGGGTGAGAAGATGACGCAGGCTTGGAGCACGTTCCCCTGTCTGATGTCACGCATGCCAGCATGAACCATAATGGCGTGAAGGATGTGCCGTGGGCGCTGGAGCAGACCCAGATGCCCGCCTCCGATCCCCATGCCGCCCATAATGGTCATGCAATGATGCCGCAGAATAGCGTCGACGGCCTCGATGCAGTCGTTGCACAGGCACGATCGCTCGGTTTCGATGGTCGTTTCCAGCTCTCGTTCCCGAATGGAGATACGGGTGTCTGGACGATCGCACGGGACACGATGAGCAATGACAGTGCCGACCCTTTGTCCGACCGAACCGTTCATATTGATCGCTACACCGGCAAAGTTCTGGCTGATGTCAAGTTCGCCGACTATAGCCCAGCCGGCAAGGCCATGGCTGTCGGCATTGCACTTCATGAGGGCGATCTGGGCGGCGGCTGGAATGTCGCGCTCAACACGATCTTCTGTCTCTCGGTCATCTTCCTGTCTGTCAGCGGTATCGTGATGTGGTGGAAGCGCCGGCCCTCCGGCGCAAGCCGCCTCGTGGCCCCTGTCGTTCCGGACAAAATGTCGATCTGGAAAAGCGGTGCGATCGTCATGGTCGCCGTCTCCCTGCTCTTCCCGCTCACCGGGATCGTTCTCGTCACCGTGCTGGTGCTGGACCTGCTGGTCATTCGGCACGTGAAGCCGTTGAAGCGCGCGCTCAGCTAATTCTCACCCTCGTTCGAATGGAATCTTCATGATGCGAATACTGTTCAGGCTGCTTGCCATCATCTTGGCACTCACGTTCCCGGTCGTGGTTTTCGCCCACGGCTTCAAGATCGGCGAAGTACAGATCAGCCACCCTTACGCACGAGCCATGCTGCCGGGCGCCAAGGTTGGTGGTGGTTATCTCAAAATCGTCAACGACGGCGCAGCAGACCGTCTTGTCAGCGCATGACGAGCTGGAAGCTAGTGAACAACGCTTGCGGCTGGCTCTGGAAGCTGGCAGGCTTGGCATATGGACTATAGACCTTGCGACAGGTGAATTAACAGCCTCAACCGAATGTAAGTCGATCTGCGGTCAAGCGCCTGACGAACCGTTGACGCTCGCAGACCTGAGATCGTCCATTCATCCAGAAGACCGCCAGCTGCAGGTAGAGGCGATCGATCAAGCGATTGCTGATGGAACCCCGCTCGATGCGGAATACCGGCTTGTGACCCCAGCCGGTGAGCTCAGATGGGTTCAAATTCGTGGACGAGCAACCTACTCGCCAAGCGGCGTACCCCTATCCATTACCGGTACGACACAAGACATTACATCGAGACGGATCGTCCAGGGGCATCGCGCGCTCCTTGCGCGAGAATTGAGCCACCGTGTCAAAAACACGCTGACATCCTTGCAGGCTGTTGTGTCACAGACAATTCGGCGGGCGGGGACACTGGATGAGGCTGGCGCCACCTTGGCGGCACGCATCCGCGCGATGGCTGTCGCCAACGATCTTCTCGTCACCGAAGACTTCGGGAGCGCGTCTCTTCGCAACCTTGTGACGCGAACGCTTGCCCCATTCGGTGTCGACGATGCAGCACGTTTCACGATTACCGGCGAGGACTTCGAACTGCCGTCTCATGTTGTCCCGGCTTACGCGCTCGTTTTGCATGAGCTTGCGACAAATGCCACCAAATATGGTGCGCTTTCCACTGACGCAGGCCACATCGAAATTGAATGGGTTATGGACACGACGTCGAATGGAGGAGAACTGACGCTGAAATGGCGAGAAAGCGGCGGGCCGCATGTCACTGCACCGGTCAAGACCAGCTTCGGAACGCAACTCATTCAACGTCTTTTGGCAAGCGAAGCAGGGGGCGTCGCAAAGATCTCTTACCTTGCGTCTGGTGTTTCCTTCACCGCAACAGTTCCCATGAGATAAAAAAAACCGTGGGCGTGAGAAAGTACTTAGGCAGTCGCTTGGAACTGTATCTCGCCCGCCGCCATTATCGGTGACATCATAAAGGGAGTCACCAGATGGCATTCATCGAAGCAAAAGACGGCACGAAGCTGCACGTAAAAGATATGGGCGAAGGCCGCCCCGTCATCCTCATCCACGGCTGGCCATTGACGGGGGATATGTTTGAATACCAGGCATTGGCTCTCCTGGAAGCGGGCTTTAGGGTCATAACCTACGACCGCCGGGGATTTGGCCAGTCAGGACATCCTGCAAACGGTTATGATTACGATACATTCGCTGACGATCTGGCTTCCGTGATCGATGGTCTTGAACTGGGAAGTGTCAGCCTTGTCGGCTTCTCCATGGGCGGGGGTGAGATCGCCCGGTATCTCTCGCGGCATGGAGCATCGAAAGTGTCGAAAGCCGTTCTGGTCGCTTCGGTCGCCGGTTACCTGCTTAAGGACGAGAGCAACCCCAACGGTGTTGACGCGAGCGTCTTTGAGGGCATGAAAAAGGACATCCGGAAGGACCGCTTCGACTTCCTGCAAAGCTTTGCCAAGACATTCTATGGCGTTGGCTTCGTGACCAGCCCGGTCAGCCAGGGCGTGCTGGACTGGTCTTTCGTTCTTGGCATCATGGCAAGCCCGAAGGCGACAATCGATTGTGTCGACGCTTTCGGCAAGACAGACTTTCGTCCGGATTTCTCAGCCTTTACGATCCCCACGCTCGTCATTCACGGCACGGGCGACAAGACCGTACCGATTGATCCGACAGGCCGGGCGGCTGCAAACGCGATCGCAGGCGCAAAGCTCATTGAATACGAAGGCGAGCCTCATGGCTTGTTTGCAACGGTGCCAGAACGTCTGAACAAGGACTTGATCGAATTCCTGCGCTGAGATGAAGGCGACGGGCGCGCCTTGGTGCGCCCGGATTCCTTGGAGAAATTTTGGCTTTAGGCCACTCCGGTCAGCGGAGTAGGCCGTCTAGGTCGAATTCCTCCCAGCCCTTAAGCTCCAGATCTGGCTCGCCCACGCGATCCGATGCATCCTTCGAGCGCTTCTTTTTTTCATTTCTACTCAGGCGCTTCAGCTTTGCCCGATAGGCCGCGCGAATTCTCTTCTCGGCTTTCGCCTCTGCGTCCTCGACGCGCCATTCGTCTACAGCTTCGCTATTGAGGAGCTCCTCAACCACCTCGGGGTCGAAGACATGGAACGTAATCTGGCGGGCGCGTCCATTCAATCGGACCGTCCTTGTACCAGCGCTTTGTAAACGACCGTCGGCGAGCCAGCGGTGACGCTCGCTGGTCTTCATGGTCAGGATGTCCTCGATTTCTCGCGGAATGACAGGAAGTCGCTCGGCTTGAGATATCACGCTGTTCGCAATACTTGCGGCCGCGTTGAAGGCGGCCTTTTCGCTGGCTCGCATCGCCAGAATAAGATCGATTCCATCAAGAGAAATCGACTTTTTGGACGGTGCAGGCAGCCTGGCCTGCAGCTCTTGAAACACGCCCTTCGCGCGTTTGGCTGATCCCAAGGTTACTGCGACGGGCAGGGTCCACGTCCTGATCAGTTCTATGTCGTTATGTTCACGCTTCGGCATCGCTCATAAATGGGGGCAGCCCGCTTTCAGTCAACGCGTGCGCGGGCAGAGGTCTAACAACATCGGCATTGCTCGGATAGTCGACCGCGCCGGTTCATATCTCTTTCCGGCGCTCTCCGCGGAAAGTTCGGTACGGGGAGTAAATGCTTGCCGCATCAATCAGCGCCTTGCCGTGCAAACCACGCCGCATATGGCGTGTTCTTTGCCAGATGGCGATTGAAATCCTGAACGCCATCGTCCCACCAAACCGGCCCACGCTCGCCGAGCGCGCGCTTGGCGGCGTCCACTTCTTCTCTAGCCCTCGCCATTTCAGGGGAATTTGCTGATGCGTGGTGGACTGCTCGGCGTGCCGACATCAGATCATCGACGAGTGCCTGGCGTTTGTGTTCATCGAGCGCTGGGTTACTACACCGCCAAAGTCTTCCCTTGACGACAAAGTATCGACCGTCCGGTGTCTTGGGATAGAGCTCCTTCATTTGAGCCAATTTTCTCCTCAAGCCGCGCATAATGAAGCGGAATGAACGAACTCGCGAGGTGTTCGGCGACTGTGAGATCCTTAGTCTGGAAATCTCCTCCCGGCGTTCATGCAGGGAGGAGATAGCACAACAGATTGCATCGCGCTCAACTTGCGGATAACGCAGTCTGCAGAACGCGCCTCTACTTCGTCTGGCCCTTCGCAACCGACGACGTCGCCGGAACGCCTTGATATCCACTAATCGAAGCGGCGCTCGCCATTCCAGGACATTTTGAGGTACCGCCGACCAGATCACGGGTTGCCTTTTCGATCCTGTCCCCAATCTCTTTGTCAACATTGCGCCAATAATCGAATGCTCGAACCAAAATCGGCTCGCTTACGCCGTCGGCAAGGTGACCTGAAACATTTTGGACAAAGCGATCGCGTTGTGCGTCGTCCATCACTTCGCGCACCAGCGCGCCAGCTTGGCTCCAATCGTCATCGTCTTTTCGCAAGGTGTAGGCTGCCCGGACCATCTCGCCATCTGCCAGCCAGGTTGCTTCGCCGCCTGTCTGCGGCTGGGCGGCGGGACCTCCGTAAGAGTTGGGAGCGTAAACGGGATCAAGCGCATTGACCGTGCGGCCCTGTCCCGCTCGCGAATAGGAATGCACCTCGGCTGCTTTGGCCTGATTGACGGGGATTTGTTTGTAGTTCACGCCGAGGCGGGCACGATGTGCGTCAGCATATGAAAAGCCGCGGGCGAGAAGCATTTTGTCCGGGCTGAGACCGATGCCCGGCACCATGTTATTGGGTTCGAATGCCAATTGCTCAATCTGGGTGTCCCAGTCGACGGGATTTGTATCGAGCGTAAGCTTGCCGACTTCCATGAGGGGGTAATCACGGTGCGGCCATGTCTTGGTAAGGTCGAAGGGGTTTATCCGGTATGTCTTTGCATCATCGAACGGCATCACTTGGAACTTTAGCGTCCAGCTCGGAAATTCGCCCTGGGCAATATGATTGAACAGGTCGCGCCGGTGATAGTCGCCGTCCTGACCTGCCATGTTGTCAGCCTGATCCTGAGTCAGATGCGCATTACCATCGCCCAGATCGGTATGAAAGTGCCACTTCACCCAATACTTTTCGCCCGTTTCGTTGATGAGCATATAGGTGTGGCTTCCATAGCCATTCATCTCGCGCCAGTTTTTTGGAACCCCGCGATCGCCCATCAGGTAGCTGACCTGATGGGCACTTTCGGGGCTTAGCGTCCAAAAGTCCCACTGCATATCATGATCGCGCAGTCCATTATCCGCTCGCCGCTTTTGGCTGCGGATGAAATGCTGAAACTTCATCGGGTCGCGTATGAAGAAGATAGGCGTGTTGTTGCCTACCATGTCGAAATTACCGTCTTCCGTGTAAAACTTGACCGAGAAGCCGCGAGGGTCTCGCCAAGTGTCTGGGCTCCCACGCTCGCCGGCGACCGTGGAAAAGCGAACAGCCGTTTCCACCCTGGCACCCGGTTGAAGGAATTTTGCTTTCGTAAATTTGGTGACGTCATTTGTCACTTCAAAATGGCCAAACGCCCCGCTGCCTTTGGCATGCGGTTGCCGTTCAGGAATACGTTCCCGGTTGAAATTCGCCATTTGCTCGATCAAATAGTGATCGTTCAATACGATAGGGCCGTCTGGTCCTACCGTCAGTGAATGCTCGTCACTTTGTACAGGGATGCCTGCGTCGGTTGTCGTGCGGGGGGCGGATTTCTTGTCGGTCATGGTTGCCCTCGAAAGTGCGGGTTGCGGCTGGATGCTACAACGCAACCTCAAGCCTGCGGTTCCATGCCCCGTGATCCGTCAGATGGAAATGCTTAACGCCCGTACCGTGTTGGCTGGAGCTGGAGAGCCAAAGAGGCAATTTCGCCAACCGAAGAGAAGCTTCTGGGGGCTGGTGACGACGCCGGCCGGAACCGTCGACTAAAGAAGTGTAATCAAATCTGACAGAGTAGGAACTTGTCTCGACCTGCTGCGGTTAAGGTGCGCGGCGCTACGTCGACTTCGACACGTTGAATGGAGATAACAGATGGCAAAGTCTCTCAGCAAGGGCGACAAGGTAGAGTGGTCCACCAGCCAAGGAAAGACGACCGGCAAGGTGGTCAAAAAGCAGACCAAAAACACGAAGATCAAGGGCCATGAGGTGAAGGCCTCGACATCCGATCCGCAGTACATCGTTGAGAGTTCGAAATCGGGCAAGCGAGCGGCCCACAAGCCTGAGCAACTGCACAAGACATGACTCTGGAGCAGAGTCCGCGACCAGTCGTATCGGCGGGAGGGTCCGCATCCTCGGTCAAAACACGCTACGACCTTTAAATTTCGCTCGAAAACCGCATATGGTGCGTTAACAGACCATGTCATCGGAGGTAAGATGCAAGAAAGCGATATCGAGCCGGCGCTGAAGGATTTCTTCGGCAATTCTTCTATTGCGCTAGCACTGGCAAGCACAGAACGTGATAACCCGTTGGTTTTAGCCAATTCGCAATTTTACAAACTGACTGGGTACGAAAGCACCGACGTGATCGGCCGCAATTGTCGTTTTCTTCAACGACGACCGGACGGCGAGTTCGCTTCGAACGAGGAAGCCAAGCGCAAGCTGCACGCTTTTATCCATGGTGACGAAACAAACGTGAGAGCGCCGATCGTCAATTTCCGCAGAGACGGCCGCCCGTTCGTCAATTTGCTGTTCATGTCAAAATTAAAAGCTTCAACTGGGAAGGTTCGTTACATCATCGCGTCGCAGTTCGATGTAAGCCGGGCCCATCCCGATCTTCTGCAGGCCTACGATGACGCTCTCGGCGACGCGCTGGCGCGCCTGAAGCCGCTCCTTGACGGTCACAATGTGATGGTTGAGGGCACCCTGGCTACGATCGCAAACTCGACCACCACGATTGCGCAGGCCAAGCTGACATTGGCTGAATTGGAAACCAATTCGCCCTATTGATAGAAGGGCTTCGCTAATCGTGGCCTGGAAGAATGTGCCTCGCTGCAGAGGCCGAGGAATATTAATTGACCGACATTCGCGAACCCGAGCAGCCTGTTCCAGTTGTGGGCATAGGATCGTCAGCTGGTGGCCTTGAAGCCCTCCGCGAGATGTTCGCTGTAGCCGAAGTGCCGACCGGGCTTGCCTTCGTTGTGGTACAGCATCTTGCGCCCGACCACGAGAGTATGCTCGCTGAGTTGGTGGGCAGACATACTCAGTTGTCCGTTCAGCAGTGCGAAGGTGGCGAAGCGATCGAGGCCGATACCGTTTTCGTCATCCCGCCTGGCAAGAGCTTGAGCATGGAGCATGGAAGGCTGGCGCTTAAGGATTTTGAAGAGCCTCGCGGTCTAAGGCGGCCGATCGACGACTTTTTTATCTCGCTGGCCAACGACCAGAACGCAAATTCTGCCTGTGTTATCTTATCAGGGACGGGCGCCGACGGTTCGACTGGCCTTCGAGCAATCAAGGAGAATGGCGGTCTCTGCGTTGTGCAAGAGCCATCGACGGCAAAGTACGACGGTATGCCTGTCGCCGCAACCGGAACCGGCCTGGTGGACTTCGTCCAGCCGCCTGACCAGATCCTAAGCTGCATCAGTGGGTTCTTTTTTCGCAAGAGCCAGAGCGCTGACAAAAAGGAAGCCTCGAAGGTTGCAGACCATGTTGATGACCTCTGCACCGCACTTCAGAGCGTGGTTGGCCACGATTTTGCTGGATACAAGCGCACGACCTTCGTGCGCCGGGTCGAGCGCCGAATGCATGTCCTGGGTATCGACAAGGGCGCCGACTATCTGGAGCGCGTCCGCGAAGATCAAAACGAATGCCAAGCATTGTTTCGTGATCTGCTGATCAACGTCACCCGCTTTTTCCGCGACAGGCCGTCGTTTGACGTTCTGGCCGAGCAGGCCATTGAACCACTCTTGCGCGAAGGCGCGCCGTCAGAAGATGGCGTCCGCGTTTGGATTCCTGGCTGCTCCAGCGGCGAAGAAGCCTATACGATCGCAATCCTGTTTGCAGAGGCCGCCCGCAAACTTGACCTGCCATGCAATGTGCAGATTTTTGCGACCGATATCGACGAAAGCATGTTGAGGATCGCACGAGAGGGATCTTATCCGATCGCCTCGCTTTCCGACATACCGCACGAGCTGCAAGAACACTATGTCATTCCGCACAAAGAGCGGTTCAATTTTGTCGGCCAGATCCGCGATATGATCCGGTTTTCTGGTCATAGCCTGATCAAAGACCCGCCATTTTCGAAGATCGATCTGATCTCCTGCCGCAACCTGCTGATCTACTTCGATGACAAGCTGCAGAAACGGGTCATGCCTTTGATGCATTATGCCATTCGGCCTGGTGGCTACCTGTTTCTGGGATCGTCTGAAAGTGTCGGCCGGTTCGACAACGTGTTTTCAGTCATCAACCAGAAGGCGCGACTGTTCGAACGAGTGCCCGGTTCTCCAACATACCCTATTTCACTTCCAGGTGAGCGGCGGGACATCCGGCGACCGCAGACGGCGTCGTCGTCTGCGTCAGTTCCGAGCGAAAACGTCGAGCAGCTGGCGACAGCAAGGCTCATGGAAAAATACGTGCCTGCCAGTGTTGTTCTCGACAACGATGGCCAGATTGTCGTCGCTTACGGGCCATTGGGTCGTTTTTTCGATTTTCCTGTCACTGGTATCAACGAATCCAGTGCCGCGAGTTTGGCTCGGCCAGGTGTCCGTGAGCACCTTGGGCCATTGGTTCGACAGGTGGCGTCGGTCAAGAAGCGAGTGGTCGCCCGTGGCATTGAGGTCGTTACCGATTTCGGCACGCTCAAAACAGATATCATCTGCGATCCGCTCGACGCTGGCTCGTTTCTCGTGGTCTTTCAGGAGATAGCTCAGTTCACGCAACTTGAAGCGGGCGATTTGATCGACCTAGAGCCGAATAACGGGCACATCGAAAGTCTTGAGCGCGAACTGCGTTCGGCGAAACATCGTCTGCGATCTGCAACCGAGGAGCTCGAAACTGCGAATGAGGAACTGAAAAGCTCCAACGAAGAAATGATGTCGATGAACGAAGAGCTCCAGTCAACAAATGAGGAACTGACCACGGTCAACGATGAGCTCAAGACCAAGGTTGATGAGGTCACCGTCGCCAATACGGATCTACGAAACTTTTTCGAGTCCACCAGCCTCGCCGTCATCGTTTTGGATCGGGAACGCCGGCTTCGATCCTACACGAAGGCTGCAACGACCATCTTTCCGCTGCAGCCAACCGACCGTGGCCGACCTTTGTCGGACGTCACGAACCGCCTTCTCAGCTTCGATCTGACGACCCGAGTCGAGAATGTTATGAACGACGGGGCCGAGTATCAGGAAATGGTGTCGGATCGTGACAGCGATCGCACATTCTCGCTCAGGATCCTCCCCTACCGCGCGATCGATGGCACAATCAATGGTGCAACAATCGTCTTTACCGACATCAGCCACGCCATCAGCGTCGAGAGCCAGTTGGCAGCCGAGCGGGACCGTCACGACCTGGCGATCGAAGCCTCGGGTATTGGCGTCTGGGAGTACGTTCCCAGCGAACACCAGTTCGTATTCGGTGGTGCCGCGATGGCACTGCTTCAGACGGATGATGAACGCCCCTCACTGGACAGCTTTCTGGGCAAACTGTCGGCCGCCGACAGCGACCGCATGCGCGCGGCCCTTGTCAACGCGGAGGCGGAAGGCCATGAGGCGTTCGAGATTACGACGCGGCTGGAAGGCAATGGACGCTTCAGCTGGATAAAGACATTCGGCCGCTACGTCGAAGATAGTGATCCACCGCGCATTATCGGCGTCAGCGTTGACGTAACTGCCGAAAATGAGCTCGCCGAAGCGCGAGAACTGATGATCAGCGAGATGAACCATCGCGTAAAGAACCTGTTCGCAATGATCGGCGGTATCCTTCGTATCGCGGCACGCAAGCACGAAACGACGGAGGCGCTTGTTGCTGACGTCGAGGGTCGTGTGTTGGCACTTGGCAACGCCCACACGCTAGCGTCTAACCGCAATAGGGAAGAGCCGGTCGAGATGCGCGAACTCGTTGAAATTATGATCGCTCCCCATGCCCGCGCTACCAAGGTCAGCGTTTCGGATGCTCCTTTTCCAGTCTCTACCAACTGCATCACGCCTTTGACGCTTATCCTTCACGAGTGGGCAACAAACGCCGTAAAGCATGGCGTGCTCGGTAAAGAGGCGGGCAAATTAAAGGTCGATTGGAAACGAACAGAAAAAGGTACGGTTTTAAAATGGAACGAGATCGGCGATTCAGACGTTAAGGCGGCCGGGGATGCGGGTTTCGGGACAATTTTGCTTTCGACCTCTGCAAGGCAACTGGGTGCCAGGATCGAGACCCATATCGACGGGCCGATCCTCTCGCATGTGTTGACAATGCCAAACTCGGTGAGACATGACGCATAAAACTGTTCTGCTGGTTGAAGACGAAATGTTCGTCGCCCTCGATATCCAGATGACACTCGAAGATGAAGGGTGGGAGGTGTTGGGGCCATTTGCCAGCACCCGCGAGGCGCTGGAGTTTCTGGAAGCCCACACGGTTGATTGCGCCATCCTCGATGTTCGCCTGACAGACGGGGAGGTTTTCCCGGTCGCAGATCGTCTTACGGACTCGGGCATTCCGTTCGTATTTCACTCGGCTCATGCGAACCCCGCTAAACTCGAACAGGACTATCCGCAGGCACTGGTCTGTCAGAAGCCGTGTCATCCAACAGCTTTAGTCGAAAAGCTCACGGGCTTTAGAGTTGAGGGGCGGGCTGCCTGATCAGCCAGTGGGCGAAATTCGCTGGCAGATTTTGTGGCTTCCCAGCCGGGCCGCACTTGAGTCGGTTAAAACTGCGAGGCGCCGTCGGCGTGGACCTCAAGCGCCCGACTTAATCAAGCTCCGATAGAAGATATAACCGGCGACCACCAAGATGAGCGCCGCGAATAGTCGGTTGAGGATGTTCTTGTAGGCGCTCAGCCGCGTCGCGAGCATTATGCCAAGGAGGCCGCCTGCGATGCCTCCAGCGGTGAACTCGGCTGCCAGCCACCAGTCCACCAGCCCGGACGCTGCATAGTTCAGCGCGGTCGCCAGCCCGAACGCCGCGACGGACAGGAGCGACGTGCCGATCGCGTTGATCATTGGCATGCCGGTCGCAAGCATCAGACCTGGCACGATCAGAAAACCTCCGCCGATCCCGAAGAAGCGGGAAGCTGCGCCGGCGGCCAGCGCCACGGCTGCGGTGACAAGGCACATCCTCAGGTCGACCGGACGATTTTCGACCAATGTCGGCTTCCTGGGCTTGAGTATTAGGGCGCCAACCACGACCATCAGAATGCCGAACAGGAAGATCAGGCGTTCTCCGTCCATCGCTTTGCCGAGGCTGGAGCCGGCCAGCGCGCCAGAGGGGTCAATATTCCACGCCGAAACACAACTTGAATGTGGTGGTGTCACGTTGGCTCAGGCGCAACCGGGGTCTGGCCTAGATCATTTCTTGCCACGAACGATGAATGTAAGGACGGTCAGAACGAGGGCCTGGCGACGGTCGTCACTGCCGCGTGGTTTCGCTGGGCCTTCCCGAAGCCACTATAGAGCGGCCGCGTTAAGGACTGGAGGGTTCCCGGCAGAATGGCATGTGCCGTTATCCGGTCGTACCGCCTGAGATCGGAAACAACGTTTGATGAATTTCAGTCCAACCTACTGAGAAAGCCTTGTTGTGAATTCGGGGTTTCTCGCCTTGTAGACGACTGTCTCCAGGTCCGGATCTGCGTAGGCATTCACATTGGTCAGGTGACCGTTATACCCGCCGACCTTCGTAAGCGTCGCACCGTTTCGCCAAACCATCATGAGTCCCCGTTCGGCATCCCAACCGCACTCAGCCTGCATCACAACATACCAGTTGTCATCGTCCCTTCGCCCTTTCTGGACGGCGACAGATCCGGGAGTGACATGATCCCAAATATCGGCGGGTGATTCCGGAATGCCTATTTCCGCGTCCAGCCATTCCGGTCTCCCGGCCTCTTCGTAATAGTCCTTGTAGAAGGCAAAAACGTGCCGCGTGTCCGACAGCCTGTCTTCCTTCGTCAGCGCAAGAAACGAGGCCAGAGCAGCAGCGGACCCCGGAGCGTCAGGATCAGGCTCTTCGTCCAGTTCGACTTCAGCGCCATCAAAATAAGAAACGATTATCGTAGTCATAGATCTGTACCTTCGCAAATGCGGCCCAAGTACGGTAAGGTTAGGGG
>NZ_JBQYSN010000032.1:0-46189 GCF_052686535.1 Agrobacterium sp. DKPNP3
GCACCATGGCAATGGCTTCACGGGCGCGGCGCTCCGCCTCGGCCGCCGGCACCTTGCGCATTTCAAGACCAAACATCACGTTCTTGAGAACCGTCATGTGCGGGAAGAGCGCGTAGCTTTGGAAAACAAGACCAATGTCACGCTTGTAGGGTGCAAGCGCAGTGACGTCCTTGCCGTCGATCAGGATCGAGCCCGAAGAAACGGCAGACAGGCCCGCAATCATGCGCAGCGACGTCGATTTGCCGCAGCCGGAAGGGCCGAGAAAGGCAACCAGTTCGCCCTTGGGGATCTCCAGATTGAGATTATCGACCGCGACGACTGTCTCGTAGCGCTTGGTCAGTGAACGGATCGAGAGGAATCCTGGCTGCATGATATCTGACGTTCCCATTCTGGCTTCTTGCCTTTCTCCAGACCACGTCCGACCCTTGAGGAAGAGTGGACACGTGCTGTTTTTGATCTAAGCAACCGCAGCGAAATTCGCGTGCGCTGTTGGCGGTTGCTTGCGCAGTAAGGACCTTGAGGTTCCTCGGAATGCCTGGCCGGTTCGACCCACCCCTCCCCCGGCCCCAGCACCGGGAGGAAATGAGCCGACACCAGGCGCAAAAGTCTTACCGGCTGAGCGGGATGACCTTGCGACGCCAGTCCTGCGTGATCTGGTCGCGGACCTTGGAGAGGCCGATCCAGTCCACCGGGATGACCTTGTCCATCGCCTTGACGACCGTGCGGTCACTCACATCGGCTGCAACCGTGGCCTTGGCGTTGGTCGGCGCATAATACATGGCGGCGGTAAAGGCCGCCTGCGCTTCCGGGCTCAACGCATAATCAACGAACTTGCGCGCAGCTTCGGACGACGGGCCGCCTTTGACGATGTTGAGCGTGTTGATCTGGAGGATCGTGCCTTCCTTCGGCAGAACCACCTTCATCTTGCCGTTGGAACCGTCAGCATTCACTTGGCTGCGGGCGTTCCAGCCCACGCCCAGTGAAACCTGACCGTTGACGACATTCGGATAGACTTCCGGCTTCGGCTCCCAGGTCTGAACATTCGGCGCAACTTCCGCCATGGCCTTGGTGCCGGCATCGATGTTCTTGATGAAATCAGTGCCGCCATTCATGTGATCCATGATGATCGTGGTGCCGATGCCGACGATATCGGGGGCGCTGAGCATGGCGACCTTGCCCTTGAATGCGCTGTCCTTCAGGGCGTTCCAGCTGTCGGGCGGCGTCTTGATGGCATCGGTATTGTAAATGAGCACGAGATTGTCGAACGTTACGCCAACGCCGGCCACGCCTTCGAAACGGGCGTTGGGGTAGAGATCGGCGACGTTCTTCGACACGCTTTCATCGACCTTGTCGAACAGACCTTCGTCCGTGCCTGTCTTGGCGACGGAAACGTCCATCAGGGCGACATCGGACTGCGGAGCAGCCTTCTGGGCGCGCAGCGAGCCGAGCATTGCGGCAGAACCCTGCTGCGGGAAATATTCGATCTTGATGTCCGGGTTGGCCGCCATGAAAGGTTCGATCACGGCCTTGGTGTAGCGCTCCTGAAAAAGGCCGCTATAGCCGAGGAACGTCACGCTCTGCTGCGCATGCGCCGGCATGGCGGCCGCACCGAGCATGAAAATTCCACTGAGAAGTATCGTTTTCTTCATTGTCCTGTTCCCTCTATTATTATTGGCGGTGGCGGACTGGTCCGCCACCCGTGAGACGGCATCAGGCGCTGAGCTTGGCCTGAACGAGCTTGTTGGCGCCGGAGATATCGGGCAATTTCTCACCGTTGCGCAGGCGTTCCAGAAGCACGATTTCTGCTTCCTGCATGCCGATGGCGCGCTCGGCCATGGCGCGGGCCTGGCTTGGATGAAGCGCGACAACGCCGCTTTCATCGCACAGGATCGCATCGCCCGGATTGATCGTCTGCCCGCCGACGCTGATCGGAATGTTGATCGCGCCTTCGAGACCAAGGATCTTGGTGGTGATCGGCGAAGGGCCACGGCACCACATGGGCATGTCGACCTTGGCGAATTCCGAGAAATCGGTCGCCGGGCCATCAACGACGCCGGCTTTGACGCCTGCCATCTTCATGGTGTTGGTGATGACACCGCCCCAGCAGGCGTGGCGGGTATCGCCGCAACGGTCGATGAGGACGATATCCCCGGGGCGCACGAATTGCGAGAGATAGTGGAGCATGGTCGAATCCGCATTCGGGATGCGCAGCGTGACGGCGGTACCGGCCACACGCTTACCCGGAAGGACGGCGCGGATTTCAGGATCGACGAAGCCGGAATGAAGCACGTGACCGATCGTTGCCACCTCGACCTTCTCAAGAAGCTCGATGATGTCTGCGCCGATTTGTTCAGGCATGGGGTTGGCGATAAACATTAGGTCTTTCTCCGATCAGAGAACGTGGTGGTTCGCCACCGGTACGTTGGCGCGCACCTTGGCCGAATAGTCGAAATCGAGGGCGGCGCCGGCCGTTCCGACACTGTCGGAGCATTGGGCGACGATGTGGCCCCATGGGTCGATGACCATGGAATGCCCCCAGCAGGCCTTCTTCCCGCCGGCATGGGTGCCAATCTGGCCAACGGCCAGGAAGTAGGTCTGGGTTTCAACCGCGCGGGCACGGGCTAGAACTTCCCAATGGTCCTTGCCGGTCATTAGTGTAAAGGCAGCCGGCAGAACGATGACGTCCGCACCCTTGTCGCGCAGGGCGCGGAAGAGTTCCGGAAAACGAATATCGTAGCAGATGCCGCAGCCCACCGTTTTGTCGCCCACCTTGTAGGTCACGACATCTTCGCCACGGGCGACCGAGTCGGATTCGCGGTAGCTGATGCCGTTCGGCGTATCCACGTCGAACAGGTGGATTTTGCGGTAACGGGCGATCTGGCTGCCATCAGGACCGAAAACGAGCGTCGAATTGTAAAAGCGGTTGCCTTCCTTCTCGACGATGGATCCGGCATGCAGCGTGATCGCGTGCTTCTTGGCCAGCCCAGAGAGCAGCGTGTAAATCTCGCCGCCGGGAAACTCTTCCCCGCTCTCATGCATTTCCTGAGGATTATCTCCAAGAAATGCGAAGTATTCAGGAAGAACAACAAGGTCCGGATTATCCGACTTGACTGCCTTCTCTACAAGATCGGCAGCAACCTTCAGGTTTTCTGCCTTGTCATTCTGGGTATTCATTTGAACAAGTGAGACTTTCACGTTGCTCTCCTCTCATGTTGCGAGGAGAATTAAGAACGGGAACTGTTTCCATTACAAACGGAAAAACTCTATCGAAACCCATTAGGTAAGCTTATAGATTAATCATTTTGCGCTGCAGCGCAAATTTTAGGCGACGGATGTCATCCATTGCGTGGTAGTCTCGCTGACGATTTCGGTCGCCATATCGGCAATGGCCCTGGCGATCGCGTTGTCGCCACGCTCCTGATAAACGGTGTGGAAAGTGAGCGGCGGAACAGAGGGACTGATATCCAGAATTCGCGCCTCGCCTGACTTGATGATGCCGTCCACCAGCACGCGCGGCAAGGCACCAACACCGACGGCGGCCGCCACAAGGCGGGTCATGATCGACAGCGAATTGGAATTGTAGATGCGGCTGTCGGACAGCCCGTGAGAATCGAGCAAAGCGCGCAACGCCTGATGCGGCTGCGAACCCGTGGAAAAGGTAAGTAACGGAAAATGTGCAATATCTTCAAGTGTAACACCCGTTTCAGGTAGCGGCAACTCGACCGCGCCGACCCAGCACGACTCGAAGGTACAAAGGGGCGCGTTATAGATGTCGGCAGACATGATTGGGCCCATGATAAAACCGACATCCACCTCCCCGTTTTGAATGCGCTGGGAGAGCTTCAGGCTGGTATCGATGGTGAGATCGAGACTGACGCCGGGGTATTGCTCGTGCATGCGACGGATTAAAAGAGGCAGCCAAGCATAGACGATCGTATCAGCGGCACCGATGCGCACCGTGCCCCTCAACGCCTCCCTACTGCTGACGATCTGTCGGAATTCGCCGGTGAGGTTGATGATCTTTTCTGCATGTTGCAGCGCCATCCGACCTGCAGGCGTCAGGTTGACGCAGCGCACGTCTCGCGTGAACAGCAGAACTCCGAGTTCACGCTCAAGGGCGGCAATGCGATTAGACACAGAAGCTTGCGTAGTGTGCAGGCGTTCCGCGGCGGCCGAGAAACTGCTCAGTCTTGCAGCCCAAAGGAAGGTTTCGAGAAATCGTGTGTTCATGGGACGGAATTCCCTTACCTCCATTGACTGAATATCTGAAATGTTAGTGCAAGCTCGGTCTCGTTCCAATGGCCCTGGTAACACCGCCTGCGCAGATCCAATCTTCTTTTTGGGGAGCCTCGCAATCGCAAGTCGGCGCCGTGATTGCGCTGATTCTCATGAATCGTTACTTCGATTGACGGATCATCACTGCGTCAACCGCTTACGATCAGATCTGATTTGCTGAACTACCAACCGTCTTTCGTTGAAACAGCGAGATCTAACTTTGATTGATGTCTTTTGAGGCCGATTAGGGTGCCTGCGGAGCCTTCTCCAATACGCCCGTATGAGAAACAACTTTCCGTGATCATCCAAAACGGGATCACGAGGTGTTGAGTCTTTCGGGCTTGGCAGAACGTTCAAGGAACCAACGCTATCTACGCAGCGGCGTAACGCGACGCTGCTACTTCTAACAATTTACTTGCTCGTGAACGGGATCGAACCTGCGATCTCATGTTTCTTCGTCTTCACTCGGAGGTTTTTCCAATTTGCCCAATCACTTAATCTCAATCCCGGATTTGGACAGACTGTCTAATTCGGCTTTCAGGGGGATCATTGAAAAAATTTGGTTACGCTTGTAATCGGTGGACGGAAATTTAAGCCCTTCCACCGGCGACGCATTTGCAAGCACTCCGTGGTGTTCACCCAACGAAATACCACTCGATGGTTGAGCACTACGGTCCACATCATAACCTAACCGCCCTGCACAGCGCATTAGCGTCGCCACCCAACGCGACTACCTGCTTTCAAAAGCTTTGAAAGGACAAAAAGCGAGATCCAATAAAATATCGCTTCGGAATGACCGGAAAATTGTATTATAGTCATGCATAAATCATTTCACAGATTGGATTCAGAGAAGTGGCTATTGTAAATGGTGTCCCAAATCTAGCGAGTACCGCGGACGGCATTCTTAGTCCTCTCCAGATTGAAGTCGTTCGCAAATTGATACCAATTGTCCGTGCAGGCAAGTGGCCAATCGGAGGGAAGATCTCTGACGCCGCTCTAGCCCGCGAATTCGGCATTTCGCGTACGCCTGTTCGGCAGGTACTGCAATTCCTTGCTGAGAAGGGAGTTGTAACGCAAAACGAAAATCGCGGCTTCATCCTCGTACGTGTACCTTCTGCAGATGACCGCTTTGAGGAGGTTGTGCCGCCATCAGAGATGGATGTGCTGTACCGGCAAATTATGCACGCGAGAGCCAACGGCCTGATCGGCAGCGAAGCGTCCGAAACCGAATTGCTCGAACATTTCGGGACGTCACGCGGTGTCGTGCGTCGCACGCTGATGCGCCTGTCGGCCGAAGGACTGGCCGAACGGCGCGAGGGGCACGGCTGGCGTTTTGCCGAATGCCTCGACAACCGGCAGGCGGTCAACGAAAGTTATGCCTTCCGCGCCATCATCGAATGCGGCGCCGTCATGGAAGATACGTTCCGCGTCGAAATGGACATGCTGTTGGAGCTGGAAAATGAACAGACGGCACTGGTTAACGCACCCTTGGCATCAATTGAAGGGTCGGCATGGTTTGAGGCAAATGCTCGCTTCCACGAAACCGTCGTTTCCTGGGCCAACAACCGGTTTCTCGAGCAGGCGATCCGCCGCCAGAACAGCCTGCGGCGCATGACGGAATATGCCGAATTTGCTGAACTAAGCGAAGCTGGGGTACGCAAAGCGGCGCGGGACCACCTGGCAATTCTCGAAGCCATCAAAAGCGACGACCGCAAGCTGGCTTCCGCCATCCTCTTCCGTCATCTCAGCCGTTCTTCCGCCAGTGGCGAGGTGCGCCCTGCACGGCTGGATGATTGATCGCAGATGGTAGCGCGCATCTTTTGCCGTGACCTGTGTGCTGAGCGCGGCGAACCGGCACCGGGACTTGGTCGATCGTCGAAGAGCTATGTGCTGCTGCATTGGCCGCGCAGTGACTGGCGGGTGCCACGCATCAAATCGAATAATATGCCGGAAGGGCTCGGCTCGGCAATTCTGGCCGCCAATGCCGCGGGCATTCACGTCGCACTGGTGGATGGCGACGATATCGGTTTTACGCATCAGGATGTTTTCAGAGACCATGTGACGCCTGAGGAAGCTGAAAGGCTGTTGCTGCATATTGCGGGGGGTGGCGTGCTTGAAGGCACATTTGACCCACGCGTGACCATCGTGTGCTGCACTGATGGCAAACAGGACCCTTGTTGCGCCCGATATGGCTTCGCGACGTGGAAGGCGCTGCGGCAGGTCGCCGATCCAAGTCGTTTTCGCATCTTGCAATCCACCCATCTCGGCGGATGCCGTTTTGCTGCTTCGCTCGTCGTTTTACCGCAACGAGCGCGCTACAGCCGACTTGAGCCATCGCAGGTTGGAGACTTTCTCAATTGCCTTGGAAAGGGCTTCCCCTATCTGCCCGCCTATCGCGGCAACCCCTCTTATGACGCGCCTGCGCAGACTGCAGAAATCGCGCTGCTGGAATGGGCAGGACAGCGCGGTATAATAGGAGCGGCGACACTTCATAAGACGCAGAGCGACATCTGCAACCCCGACCAACTTCATTTCCACGCGACGATTGCCACGCAACACGCCACTGTGACCGTTGAGAGGGCCGAGTTTACGGTCAACACACGCTGCGTGACAATTGGTGAACCTGAGGGCACTAAAAACGTGGTGCGGTGGGTCGCCGCATCTGTTCTGGCCGAAGACTGAACACTGCAGTCCTCGGCCAGACCAATTTACTCAGCCTTCGAGAACTGCCGAAAAGAATGACTTGACGGGTGGCTGAATGCCGGTGCCATCATGGCTGATGCCCGCAACCGTATCGAAACGTGGCTCGACACCAACCGCCTTCAGGCCCTTCTCCAAGCTGCGCAAGCGCTCTACGCGGGTTTCGCCGCTATCATTGATACCTTCCATCCAGAAGGGTGATTTTGGTCCCACGTTAACATCCCAGGTTTCGATGTCCGCATCACCTATAACCAATTGCACAGCCACCTGGCGCATCGCGTCGATATCAATAGGCTGGCCGAATATCTCTTCCATGCCGTTCAAACCGATCCACCAATTGGCCCGATCATCGGGGAGCGTGACAGTGCCCGGCGCACCGACCGAAACGGCTCGAAGCCTCCGCGGGTGAAGATAGAGAAAACGATGGGCAAATTGCGCGCCGCCGGAAAAGCCATGCATAAGCACCTTGTCCTTTTGGACGCGGTAGCGTGTCGCCAATTCATCGATCATATCCAGCAAAACAAGATCATAACGAATATCGTGATAAATCATGTGTTTGTAATTGTGCAGATCATCAGGATCATCGATGCCAGCCGGGAAAAGCGGTGCCAGCAGGACGCATTGATGTTGTTCGGCGAAGTCGATGAATTCGTCGCGCAGGATATCAGCGTCGCGCAGGCTGCCGTGAACGAGAACGGCAAGCGGATGTATGGTTTCACCGGCAGGATCATATTCTTCGGGGATATAGCAGCACCACGAAAAGCGCTGATCCATACGCGAAGCGAAGATCGGTGTGCGACCGCAGCGGTAGAAGTTAAGCGGCGCAGCCGTTTGCTGGGCAGACATGATAGATCCTCTCAGAGCTTCTTGG
Organism: Agrobacterium sp. DKPNP3; assembly: GCF_052686535.1. Taxonomy (NCBI): domain Bacteria; kingdom Pseudomonadati; phylum Pseudomonadota; class Alphaproteobacteria; order Hyphomicrobiales; family Rhizobiaceae; genus Agrobacterium; species Agrobacterium sp. DKPNP3. The sequence goes on from NZ_JBQYSN010000032.1 coordinate 7,847, forward strand.
GTTGTTGCTGGCTGGCGTAATCGGCCAGCACGCGGTTCATGCGTGCCAGCACTGATTTCAGCGCCTCGTAACCGCCGTTGCGTTCGCGCGTTGTCTCATCCATGTAGAGCTTGCGGTTGATTTCAAACTGCACGCTGTGGCGTTCAAGCGCTGGGTTGGAATAGGCCGCAACCAGCTCCGCGCCACGGAACGGCTTGTTCAAGGCAACGGTCAAACCTTCGCCTTTCAGTGTTCCGGCAATCAACGACACGAATTCTGCCGAGGCCGATCCGCCATGCAGGTCACCAAGGCAAATATCGGCGCGCACCGTTCCAGCGGGATCGGACGAAATGGCGTGACCGACTGCGGTCATCGAGTGGCAATTGATGTGATAGACCCGGCCAAACCGCGCATAAACAGCGTTCAAAAGTGCTGCAAGATAGTGGTGGTAAGGCTGCCAGTAAGTGGCAATCCGCACCTCTGCCTCTGCCACACTCATCCCGCTGGCATACATTGGTTCATCGCCCCAGGCGTAACGCCACATCAGCCCCATGCCACGTTTTGCCGTGCCACTGTCACGCACCGGATGGGGCCAGTCGCCTTCGACAATCTGTGTGTCCATATCCAGCAGTGAGCGATTAACGTCGAGAAAACTGCGCGGGAAATGCGCCAGCAGCAACGGCGCACCGATCACGGTTGCCGACATGAACAGATCATCGATATGCGTGTCGGCAGCCACGCGGACACGTTCGGCTGAGACGACAGGGGTAAAGTCAGCAGGCATTTCAAGTCCGCTATGGGGGCTGTCAAACACCATCGGAACCAGCGGCGTGCGCGGTGCGATCACCGACAGGACACCCTCCAGCGTGACATCTTCAAGATTGCCGAATGTCGGGATCATCAATTTTTACCTTCATTGTCAGTCGGATTGAGCCGCGCATTGATCTTGTTCACCGCACGGGTAATGTCGCCGAGCTTTTCGCCAGCAAGCAGTCGCTCCATGGTGCGGGCGACACGGCCCTCGCGGGCAAGGCAGACAGTGGCAATGTCAGCCGCCTCATCGGCTGGCAGGACCACGACACCGGATGAATCTCCCAGAATGATATCTCCCGGCAGAACGGGTACGCCACCACAGGAAATAGGGCGATTGAACGTGCCGCCAAGATCAAGCTGGCGGGTGGTCACAGGTGAGATGCCACGGCACCAGACGGGCAGTCCTTCCGCGAGAATTTCGGCGGCATCGGTGCACGGTCCATCAATGATCACTCCCGCCACACCGGCCATGCGCGCAGCACGCGCCACCGCGCCGCCAAGGCAGGCGTGACGATTATCTCCCAGCCTGTCGATCACCAGCATGTCGCCGGGTCGCACATGGCTTAACGTATAGTGTAGAAGGGTCGAACACATGGCTGGAATGGCCAGCGTTACCGCAACACCGGCGCGGGCTTTCTGATCCGGTCTCACGGCCTGAATGTCACCCCGCATGAAACCGGTATGGCGCAAATGCCCGACAGTTGCCGTCTCGATCTGCTGTAGCGCGTCGATAACCCCCTGCGGCGCCACGGCTGGCATCGGGCCAATTCGCAATTCAGTCATCAGCATCTCCTTGCGGTGAACCATCTGGTTGTTCGCTAAAGGGTTTTACAGCATCTCTTGGATCAAAATTGGTGAGATGACACATCAATTGTGCGGTGTGATCAACAATATGATCGCAAATCGCCTTGCCTTTTTCAGCGCTTGCCAGGGAGGCAAGGCCACCCAGCATGCCGGCCGGATCAACTTCCGTGCAGTCAAGCGGGATATGTAGCGGCAATCCATTGAACCGGCTGGCCGAGACACCGCCAATCGGCAAGCCGAACACGCTGCCGCGCGGCGCAGCTACGCGTACCGCCTCACCATCCATCAGTTCCGGAAACAGATGCATGTAGACTGATGTCATCGGCTCGCCGCCATGGCCGCGTACACGTCCGGCGTTTTCGCCATAAAGGTTGGTCCACAGGTTGTCAGGCAGGCTTTGCCAGATATTGAGGGAGGGGATCAGCACTCCTGTTTCCCGCCGCACTTTGCGGCACACCTGATCGATCAGAGATGCATTGGTGGTGTGTCCGTTGAAGATCAGCAGCCTGTTGTGACTGTGGTCGAGGAAGGAGGTCAAAATGTCCTCCAGCACGGCGGAAAATGTCGTGGCACGCAATTGAACTCCACCGGCAATCGCTCGGAAAAATTCGGCATAACCAAATGGTAGAACCGGTGCCGTCAGGCCATCGCCAGCGGCAGCACACATTTCCGAAAGCCGTTGCGTCAGCATGAAATCGCCCATCGGCGCATGCGGCCCCTGTTCCTCTTGCGATGCAAGCGGAATGAGGATCACCGCCGGGCGTTTCATACGCTCGGCAAATTCCTTATGCGTCATGTGAGAGATGGCAACCTGTCCGCTTTCACCCATGTTGCCGCTCCCTTGTCGCTTGGTGCGTCAAGTGTCCAACCAATTCCGGCAGTGCCAACTCGGAGGAATTGACGTTAACGGACCTTGAAAGCATGACGGTTTCACCGGCAAAACGTAGCCGAACGGTGTCGCGGAATGCGGTTTCAACGAATATCCAGTCCATCTGCAGAACCGGACCATCCTGTTCGACCGTCATCATTCGGGCGCTGGCGACCACCTTCAGCCCGCCATCGGGTTGATAGGAATGATGCAGCCGCGCACCCGGCATTGTAGTCACTGTTTCGAGGTAGTGGCCGCAGCCGGCGCGCACGTCATGGGTTCCGTCGGCATCGCTTAGCGTGAAGACAACAGCGTCCTTTTCATTGGTTATGGATATGGTTTTCACGCCTTGGTCGTTTGCCGCCATATGCCATGTGCCGCACGGCAGTCCTTCCGGATTGAAAGCCACATCAGTAAAATCCTTCAGCCGCAATCCCACCAGTCTTTCCTCAAGCATTTGGTCGGCTTGCGAAGGGGCAGCCCCGCTGCCAAGTGCTGGTCGCAACAGGTCGTAGATCAGGCGGTGGACACGCCGGTCGCTGTCTTCGAGCCCACCGGTAAAGGCGACAACAGCCTTTTTTTGCGGCAAGACGATGCAATATTGCCCGAACAGTCCGTTGGCGGAGAAGCTGTCATGCGGTCCACGCCACCATTGATAGCCATAGCCCTCACGGCGGCTGACCTTGCCGCCATCCGCCACCTCGTCGGGGCCGAGATAGTGGTCGCCAGTAAAGACGCCGAGCACCACGTCACGCACCTGCGTTCCCGTTGCGGCCTGCACCCATGACCGGGGCAGAAGTTGGCGACCCTGCCACTTCCCTCCCTGAAGATGCAGGATGCCAAGTTTCAGCATGTCTTCGCTGGTGCAACTGAGGCCATTTCCGCCGGTGTTTACGCCGTCGGTGCCGGTATCCCAACTCATGCCGGACGACATGTTCATCGGTTTGAAAATACGCTCGGAAAGATAGTCTGCGATCATGCGTCCGCTGACCTGCTGTACGATGGCAGACAGCATGTAACTTGCCGCGCTGTCGTAAACAAAGACGTCGCCGGGCCGGTGTGGGGTCTGCTTGCACAGAAAGTCCTCGATCCAGCTCGATGTCAGCCGTCGCCAGGAGCCGCCGGAAATACCGCGGCCGTGACCGCTGGTCATGGTCAGAAGGTGCCGTAACCTCATGGCGCGGAGATTGTCGTCAACAGGACCGATGTAATCGGGGAAGAAAGACAGCACCCTGTCATCAACCGAAAGCAGGCCGTCAGCGACCGCCAACCCAACCGCCATCGAGGTGAAACTCTTGGTAACCGAGTGCATCATATGCGGGCGCGCCGCCGTATAGGGTGCCCAATAAGCGTCAGTGATCAATGCACCATTTTGCCAGATCAGCAGGCTGTGTAGCTCCAGATCCTGACGTTTAATCTCGTCAAGCATGGCAAGCACGACTGCTGGGTCGGTTTGGTGCGCACAAGGCGTCGCACGCGGCAGGCCTGTGGGTATTGCGGTATGTGTCATTGATATGCGTCCGCCTGCTTGCCTTGCATCTGTGCTGTTTCGTCCGGCGCAAAACGCCAGTTGAGCGAGACACCGGTTTCCGTGCGGGTCAGGGTTGGAATGGCTGAGAGCAATGCCCGTGTGTAGTCCGACTGCGGACTGTCAAAAATCACGTCGCGGCTGCCTTGTTCGACGATCGCGCCGTCGCGCATCACCACCACGCGGTCGGCCAGTTGCTCCACGACGCCCAGATCGTGGCTGATGAACAGGCAGGAAAAACCATAACGTTCTTGCAAGTCTGCCAGCAGTTCCAGAACCTTCGCCCTGACCGTCACGTCCAGTGCCGCGACCGCTTCATCGGCGATGACAAATTGTGGCCGCCCGACCACGGCACGGGCAATTGCCACACGTTGCCGCTGGCCGCCGGAAAGTTCGTGCGGGAAACGGTCAAGGTAACGTTCGTCCAGTCCCACCTCCTTGAGAATGGCGACGGTACGTTGCTTTTTCTCATCTCGGCTGATCTCTGTGTCATGACGCAGCGCCTCTGCGACGATGTCGCGGATCTTCATGCGTGGATCAAGCGAACCGAACGGGTCCTGAAAGATCATCTGGCAATTCAGGCGGTAGTGACGCCAGGCCTCAGACCCCGGCTTGACCTCTTCACCGGCAAAGGAAATCTGTCCTGATGAGGCTGGCACCAAACCGGCAATACAACGGCCAAGCGTTGTTTTGCCTGAACCGGAAGCACCAACCAGCGCCACGATTTCACCGGGACGCACCACCAGATCGACACCATGCAGTGCTTTTTTGGTTTTGCGTGGCGCAAGAAAACCGCCGCTTGCACTGTAGGTCACCTCGATGCCGCGCGCTTCCATCACAGGCTTTGTGGCAGCATCAATCTGCCGCGCCGGTCCGCGTACTGGCATGGATTGTAGCAATTCGCGGGTATAGTCATGGGTCGGACGGGAGATGATTTGCTCAACCGGTCCCTGTTCGACGATCTCGCCCTGTCGCATGACGATGATCCGGTTGCAGTAGCGTGCCACCATGGGCAGGTCGTGGCTGATCATCAGCAGCGCCGTGTTTTCACTGCGTACCATTTCCAGCATCAGTCCCAGCACTTCGCGCTGGACCAGCGCATCAAGAGCCGTGGTCGGCTCGTCGGCGATCAGTAGCGATGGTTTGAGCAGCATGGCGGAGGCTAGCATCATGCGCTGGCGCATGCCGCCGGAAAACTGGTGTGGGAAGGCCAGCAATGCATCATCTGGATCCTGAATGCCGACCCGCCATAAGATATCGAGAATACGCTGACGCCGCGCGGCCATATCCAGCCTTGTGTGCAGTTTCAGCGGTTCCTCAAGCTGTTTGCCGATGGTCATCGACGGATTGAGCGAGGTCATAGGTTCCTGAAACACCATGCCAAGTCTGGAGCCGCGCAGCGCACGGATGTCCTTCGCCGTCATAGAAGGCACCGAGCGTCCTTCGAAACGGATGTCCCCGCCGGAAATGGCAATGGCCGGTGGCTGAAGGCCCATCAGGCTGCGGGCCACCATGGTTTTGCCGGAGCCACTTTCTCCGACAATGCCGACGATTTCGCCCGCGCCGACCTCGAAAGACACGTCCTGCACGATGCGGTGTTCGGTCATGCTGTTGACGGAGAGGCTGAGATGCTCAACCTGAATGAGAGGTTGGTTCATGGCTTACAATCCCCTCATGCGTGGGTCGAAACGGTCGCGGATTGCATCCCCGAACAGGTTGATGCCGAGTAGCGACAGAGAAATACACAAACCCGGGAAGATGCCGAGCCACATGGCTTCGGCGATGTGCGGGCGGCCGCTGGCCAGCATGTTACCCCAGGTTGGCGCTGGTGGTGGAACACCGAGACCAAGGAAACTGAGTGCACTTTCGGTCAGCAGCACCGAGCCGAACATCGAGGTTGCCAGAACGATCACCGGACCAAGGCAGTTCGGCACGATATGGCGAAACATCGTGTAAGCAGCGGAATTGCCCATGATGCGCGATGATTCGATAAATTCACGCTCACGCAGTGACAGCACCGAACCGCGCACCACGCGCACCATGGAAGGCGTGTAGGCAATGCCGAGCGCCAGGATGATGCCGTACATGTTGGCACCAGTGATCGACAGCAGGGCCAGTGCGAGCAGCATGCTAGGAAAGGCGAGCAACGCGTCGTTGAAGGCCATGATCACCCGGTCGGTCCAGCCACGGGCATAACCTGCCAGAACACCAAGGATGATGCCGGAGAGAACGGCAATCGACACTGTGACCAGGCTGATTGACACGCTGGTTCCCGCCGCTGTCATCAGCCGCGACAGCACATCGCGGCCAAACTCATCGGTGCCCAGCCAGTGGACGGCATCCGGCGCTTGCAATTTCGCGCGCAGGTCAATGCGCATCGGGTCAAAGGGTGTCCAGATCCGTCCGGCAAGGGCTGCCCCGAAAAAACAGGCCAGAAGCGCGCCGCCGAAGATACGATTTCTGTGATGGCGTTTCATTCTGCAGTCACTCTCGGATCGAACAGCGGATAAAGCAGGTCAACCAGCAGATTGACGAGAAGATAGGTGACGGCCACGAACAGCAGGCAGCCCTGCACAACGGCGTAATCGCGGGCATAGATGGAATCGACGATCAATCGACCAAGGCCCGGAATGGTGAAGACAGTTTCCACCACGGCAACACCACCAAGCAGGTTGCCAAGAATAAGGCCGATCAGTGTCCAGGTCGGGCCAAAGGCATTGCGGGCCGCATGGCGCATCAACACTGCCCATTCGCTGAGACCCTTGGCACGGGCATGGATAATGTAATCCAGCCGCAATACATCCAGCGTCGAGGCGCGTGCCATGCGCACGATGATGCCCACCTCATGCAGAACCAGTGTCGCCACCGGCATGATCAGGTAGATCAGTCCCGCGGCTGCATCTTCTGTCACGGAGACATAACCGAGCACCGGCAACCAGCCGAGCTTGAGGCCGAAACCGAGCAGGATCATCAATCCCAACCAGAAGGTCGGGACTGACAGAAGCAAGGTCGACATGGCAACGATGACCAGATCAAGGCTGCCATTCTGCTTCCAGGCTGCCGCCATGCCGAGTGGCACAGCGATCAGCACCGAAAGTGCAACTGCAATCAGCACCATCCAGGCACTGGTCGAAAACCGTTGTAGCACCAGTTCTAGGACAGGCTGACCATTGAGGACAGAGTGGCCGAGATCGCCCTGTATGACGTTGCCGAGCCAGATAACGAACTGAAGCGGCACGGGTTGGTCCAGTCCCATCGATTTGCGAGCGGCGGCCAGTGTATCGGGATCGGCGAGATCACCGAGCATCAGACTGGCCGGGTCGCCGGGTATCAGGCGGACAAGACCGAACACCGCCACCGAGACGATGAACAGGGTGGGGATTGCCGATAATAATCGGCTCAGAGCAAATTTAAGCATCACGCTATCCGACAGTCACTCTTACTGGTTTTTTTCAACGCCCCAGAAGCGGGCAAAGCCCTGCCAGGTGCGGTAGCCCTTGACTTTGGGGCCGGAGACGCCGACATCGAGGCCGTTGGCCAACATCACGAAAGGTACCTGCTGCAGAAAACGGCTGTGCAGGTCATCAAAGATGGGCTGGCGTTTGGCCGCGTCGGCCTCCTGCAGCGCGCGACTGACAAGTTCACTCACCTCGGCATCGTCCCAGATGGCATTGGCCTTTTTGGCCTTCGAGCCGACAACCGTCTGGTAGGCGAGCGCCGGATCGGTTCTGTTTGAGTAATTGAACGCCATGATCTGGAATTTACCGCTGTTGAAGCGGTCAAGCTGGCTTGCCCATTCCAGAACTTCGATTTCGGCATTGATGCCGGCCGACTGCAACATCGCCTGCGCAATGATTGCCGTGTCGTAGTTGATGGCAGAGCGGCGGTTGGTGAGAATGGCGATCTTCTCGCCCTTGTAACCGGCATTGGTCAGCAATGCCTGCACGGCGGTGGGATCGTAGGTATATCCCTTGTCCTGCGCGGCAGTGTGATACAGCGAGCCGGATGCCACCAGCGAATTGTTGGTCACGCCGAGACCGTAGGTGACAGAATTGACGATCTGCGGTGTATCAAGTGCTGCAATCACCGCCTGGCGCATTTCCACCTTGGACATCAGCGGATCGGCGGTCTGGAACAGCATGGTGATCAGGCCGCCATGCGGGGCTGCAACAATCGTGAAGTCCTTTTCATCCTTCAGCTTTGCGGCTTCCGCCGGAGGCAGGTAGGGAAGAACATCCAGTGCACCACTGCGAAGACCCGCCACCGCGGTTGCCGTATCCGGCACGACGACATATTTCACCTCGTCGACCAGCACGTCCTTGCGTCCGCCATAACCATCCGGCATGTCGCCGTTTGGGGCGTAATCGGCAAATTTCTTCAGCGTCAGCCCCTGCCCACGCTTCCACTCGCCAAACACGAAGGGACCCGTGGCAATTGGTGTTTTCCACTTGCCATCATCGCCAAAGGACGAGCGATGCACGATGCCGGTGGAGCCACATTGTGCCTGTGCCATATAGTTCAGAAACATCGCGTCGGGGCGATCCAGCGTTAGGACAACCGTCTTGTCATCTTTTGCCTCGATCGTTTCGAGCTTGGCGTCACGGCTGCCGTCGAAGAAGGCCTTGCAGTTGAATTCCGGGTCACGGATCAGCTTTTCAAGGCTCCATTGCACGTCGGCGGCATTCAGCGGTTCACCATTGTGAAACTTCACGCCGTCACGCAGGGTAAATGTATACACTTTTCCGTCGTCGGAAACGGTCCATTCCTTGGCAAGCATCGGGCGAATTTCACCCTTTTCACCGGCTGCAACGAGGCCCTCCACCACATTCAGCATGACTGAGTCCGTGCCTGCATCGCGATTGATGCCTGGCTGGGAACTGCGGATATCTGCGGTGATCTGCACATTGAGCGTATTGGCGAAAGCCAATCCGGGAAGCGCCAGAGCGGCAGATGCGAGGAATGCGCGCATGGCCGTTTTCGACAGTGACATAAGTTTGCCCTCTTGTTTTATGTTTATGCAAAAAACATTTCATATGTAAAAAACATAGTCAAGCATGTTTCAATGTGCATTATAAAAACATGTTCAAACCATATCGATCCGGCCTGATTTAACACCCCTGTCAAGCGGCAATGGAGGAAAAACTGAAAGTCGATCCCATCGATCAACGCATCATTGAGGCGGTCAAACGCAATGGATGCCTGACCAAGCAGGCGCTAGCCGGGGCGGTTGGCCTATCGGCAACGCCGGCCTGGGCGCGGCTGAAACGACTGGAAGCGGAAGGCATCATTACCGGTTACCACGCCCGTGTTTCGTGCACCGAGCAGGCGGCAGCTGTCAGAGTGCTGGTAGAGGTCACCCTTGCTAGCCACCGCCACGCGGACTTCAAACGCTTCGAAGCGGCGATATACGAAATAACCGAAATCGCCTCCTGCTGGTCAGTGGGCGGCGGCGTCGATTATTTTCTGACGGTCGAGACCGCCGACATCGATAGTTATCAACGTCTCGTTGACCGTTTGCTGACCATGGAAATCGGTATCCAGCGTTATTTTACCTACATCGTCACACGAACGGTGAAAGACCGTCCGGACTGAAACCGGCTGATAAACAGTCCGGCCGGGCTGTGACACATCCTTCTTTGGACCACCCACTCATCCCGGTTCTGTAATACTCGCCTCACGTCAATAACACCTGAGGACAGAACATATGAGCGAGGCCTTGATGAGGCGCCGCGAGCGGCGGCATGTCGCACTCGATAGTCTTGAAGACCCCAGCCTGTTGCGTGAGCTTTCCTGTTGTGATGGGCGATGGGTCGCCGGAGCGAAGGGTTTTGCGGTGACGGATCCGGCAACCGGCCAGCCCATCGCGCGGGTGACAATGGCCGGTGTGGATGAAGTTCACACTGCCATCGCTGCGGCCTCCCAGGCATTTCCCGGCTGGCAGGCATTGTTGCCTGAGAAACGTGCTGCCCTTCTGCGCAACTGGGCAGAACTGATCCGCAAGCACCGGCAGGATTTAGTACTCATCATGGTGCTTGAGCAGGGAAAACCGCTTGCCGAGGCCTTGGGCGAGATCGACTACGCCGCCTCGTTTTCCGAGTGGTATGCCGAAGAAGGTCGTCGCCTGAACACCGAAGGCGTGACACCTCACCTGCCCGATGCGGAGATGATCATCCGCCGCGAAGCGATTGGTGTTGCGGCTCTGGTTACCCCATGGAGTTTCCCCTCTGCCATGCTGACACGCAAGGCCGCGGCCGCCCTTGCCGCTGGCTGCACCGTCGTTGCTCATCCGTCGAGTGAAACGCCTTTGTCTGCATTGGCGCTGGAGGAACTCGCAGAACGTGCCGGATTTCCGGCCGGTGTCTTTAATGTCTTGACGGGAGGTTCCATCGAGATCGTCGGCGCATTGTGTGACGATACCCGTGTCGGCGCGCTCAGCTTCACCGGTTCGACCGATGTCGCAAAACTGATTGCTGGCCGCTGCGCGCCGACCATGAAAAGGCTTGTCATGGAGCTGGGCGGCTATGCGCCCTTGATCGTTTTTGAAGATGCAGATGTCAGCCGTGCGGTTGATATTGCCATGGATGCAAAATTCGCAACATCCGGGCAGGATTACGTCGCAGCCAACCGCATCTTTGTGCACCGTTCCATATACGATGCCCTTCTCAAACAGTTTGCAGAACGCATTGCTGAACTTCGTGTCGGCAATGGTCTGGAGCCGGACACCGACATTGGCCCGCTGATGCATCTAAAGGCGGTCAGTGGTGTCGAGGCTCAAGTGCGCGATGCGCTTGCCCGCGGGGCGCACTGCATTGTCGGCGGAAAACCGCATCCGGAAGGTGCGCTTTTTTACGCACCGATACTCCTCGCCTGTGTGGGCGATGATGCTCTTATCATGCGCGAGGAAACTTTTGGACCGGTCGCCGCCGTCAGCGCCTTCGACAGTGCAGACGAGGTTGTCCGACGCGCCGACAACATCGGCTATGGTCTTATTGCCTATGTGGTGACGGAAAATGGCGCCCGCCAATGGCGGCTCGGTCTTGTCGAAAACGCCAAAGTGACCGGTGCCTGGTTCCGTGACGCGCTCGCACGGACGGTTGGTTCCCATGCCAATGTCGGTGACGTGCGTGGTGACGGTCTGATGGCGGCCGTTGAACTGGTGGAAGATCGCGGTGATCGTCGTTTCTTTGATCCATCAAAGAAGGTTGGTGCCTCCATCGTCGCGGCCATGCTGGAGCGTGGCCTCATTGTCCGTGCCATGCCGCAGAGCGACATCACGGTTTTGCGCCGCCCTTGTGCCTGGCGAAGGAAGAGGCAGAGCACATTGTCTCTGTCACAGCAGATGCCGTCCGCCATGTCCTTGGATAACAGCGGCCCTTTCCCTTCCGGTATGAGATATCAGTCATGACACCTATTTCACGACACAAATCAGCCGTTTGGCTTTCAGGACCCAACGTTGCCGCAGCGGAAATTGCGGCATCCATTGGTTACACGTCAGCCGTTCTCGATATCGAGCACGGCAGTTTCGACCTCGAAACGCTTGAGCGTTTCATTCCGGTTCTCAAAGGTCTGGGCGTCGACGTGCTGGCAAAGGTTCTGGCCCCGAAACGCGGCCCCATACAGCAGGCACTGGATTTCGGTGCCGATGCCGTGGTCATTCCGCATATTCTCGATGCTGCGCATGCGGAAAAGACATGCTCCTATGCAAAGTTCCCGCCGCATGGCGAGCGCAGTTTCGCCGGTGGACGTACCGTCTCATATGGTAGCCCGGACGATCAATGGTTTGTTGATCAGGATCGCAACACCCGTTGTTACCCGATGATCGAACATGCTGGCGCGCTCAGAGACATCGACAAGATCCTCGCCCTTGCCAGTGTCGATGGCGTTTTCGTTGGCCCCAGCGATCTGTCACTGCGCCGCGGCCGTGGTGCCTATAAACGCAGTGAGGCTGACTTTGCCGACCTGAAAACCGTGGCTGATACGGCGCATGCCGCCGGCAAACACTGGCTTTTACCGGCTTGGAGCGTCTCCGAAAAGCAGTTCGCCCTAGAAAATAATGCTCACACACTTGTGTTGACCATGGAGCATGGTGCCATCGCGCATGGTTTTCGTGACGCCTGGAACACCACCGCGCAACTTCTCTCGCTAGCGCACTGACAAAGGAAAAAGCGACATGAAAATCTCACTGATCCAGATGAATTTGCAAAACGACAAAGCGGCGAACCTGCAAACCCCTGCTACGCTTATCGAGACCGCCATCCGCGATGAAAAACCTTAGCTCATCGTCTTGCCAGAATATTTTGCTTTTTTCGATGATGACAGAAATGCCATGCCCTCCAGTGCCGAAAGATTTCCCGGTGGCGAGACTTGGTCCTTCCTGTCAAAGGCTGCAGCGCGACACGGTGTCACCCTGCACGCGGGATCCATCGTCGAGAAGGATGGAGAGGGCTTCTACAATACGTCATTGGTGTTGGGACCGGAGGGAGAACAGATCGCCCGTACCGCAAGATTCAACTTTTTGATGTCGAAACGCCTGAAGGCATTGTCTACCGCGAGTATGACTCCGTTCGTCGCGGTGAGGATGTCGTGACCTACAAGGTCGGAGATGTCACAGTCGGCTGCGGCATTTGCTACAATATCCGTTGAAATACGGACGATCTGTCTGACGCAGGGTTCGCGCCAACGTTGTCGCCACACTGCCGCGGTCCGTTCACAAGTACGACCGGCGTATCTTCGAGCGCGACCCTAATTCGCTCGGCTGCGCCTCTCGGATAGACGAGGTCAGAGGGATTTTCCCCTTTCAATCTATTTTTCCTCCTGCGCTCTACCAAATCCTAGGGTTGCCGATGCGTCCAGGTCGGAGTTTACATGCGTCCAATTCGGATTACGACTTCGTCCAATCCGGAACTTACAACCGTCCGTTTCGGAAATTGATGGGTACGGGCCAGCTGTCGAGAAGAGCGAGCGGAGGCGTGTTGGAGTGTGGATTCAAATCGTACGAAAGAAAGCAGAGACGTCCCGTTCGGATTGGTCAGTTACTGCGGCATCGCATTTGAGCTTATGGCCGAAATAGACGTGCTCGCGTTCGCGGTTGGGACGTCGAAATCATGAGCAGCTCCAGGATACGCGTTGAGCCGTATCTCTGAGCCGCTGCCACTCAAGCTCTCAAGGCGCTGTCGCCATAGCGCTGGCGCCCCAGTTAAAAGAAAACCCTCTTTGCGCTTGGTTCAATCATATTCCAAATCTGAGATAATGGACTTCGCCGCCGGCGCGGATGTCGATCTGTAGCGGCATCCCCCTCTGCAGGTACTTCGTCAGCTTTGCGAATTTCATTAGGTTTGGCGCGGTTCGACGAGCCGGTCGCCGGCATGAACTGCCGTAGTGGGTGTGCACGTCAACCATCACGGTCACGACCTCACGGTTCAAATAGCCGCCGATGCTGACCTTTCCAAGTTTTGAACTCGCTCCAGCGGCATTGTGAGCGCCTATCGTCCGACATAGCGGGCCCGGGGTCGGATCAGCTTGTCATCCAGCTTCTGCTCCAGCGCATGGGCGACCCAGCCGACGGTTCGTGCGACGGCAAAAAGTGCGAGTGCCGCACCGCGCGGCAGCTTCAGGCTTCGCCGGAGGCTGACGAGCGCCACATCGCAGGTCGGCAGTTGCCCGGCAGTGTCGCTCATCATCTGCAGAAGCTCGTCGCGTTGCGCATCCGGCGGGAGATAGGGCAGCAGGCCAGTCGCTCGTGGGTCACCGTCCGGATAGAGCGGATGATGAAAGCCGGGAATGGCTTCACCCCGGCGCAGGCGCTCGTCGATGACCCGCTCGACATCCCCATATCTCTCCAGCTCGTCGAATAAAAGTTCGACAAGGCTTGTCATGCCGCCATGCAGGGGGCCGCTCAGCGCGGAAAGCCCCGCATTCAGGCAGGCGCCCAGCGATGCCCCCGTCGAAGCGACGACGCGAACCGCAAATGCCGAGGCATTGAGTTCGTGATCGGCCTGCAGCACCAGGGCCCGGCGAATGAGATCAGCACCCGCCGCGTCCGTCTGCCATGCGTCCGCTAAGAACAGGTGAACCGCCTGCGTCTTCGGTTGGCTTGAGATGCAGGCACCGGCGATACCCCGCAACATGGCTGCGGCCCCAGGCCAAAGACGCCGGTTGTCACGCTGCCAGGCGGTCACCCGGCCCGCTTCTAAAAGAGGGAGAAGAGCCTGGCACCGCTCTGTCAGTGGCAGGTTTCTGGCAAAGCCTAGTATCGGTTGTGGCCACGGCGTTGGAACAGCTTTGATATCATCGAATGGATCAGCTTCGCCGCAGTCCCATAGCAGCCGGGCAACATCCTCAAGGCTCGCCGTCTGCGAAAGAGCAAGAGCGTCCTGACCGCGATAACGTAACTGGCCCTCCGCAATTTCAGTAATGCCGGACTCGAGCACGGGCAACCCCCAGTCAAGCGCAGCCGCAGCCACCTGCCGGGGACGCCTCCCAACGCTTTTTCTCTTCTTCAGCGCTTCGATGTCGTGTGCGCTGTAGAGCCTACGGCGCGGATCGTCGGCTGCGTCGCTCGCGTGGATAAACCCACGGCTTACATAGGCGTAGAGCGTTGCTCGGCTGATGCCCAATTCGGCCGCAGCGCGATCGGCGGTCATGAACTTGTCGGAATGCACCATGATGATCTCGTATTGATTATATGAATCAAGATTGACCATATATGTGCACCGCAGCATCCTCAAGCATGTTTCACGTTGAATGAGGAGATTGACCATGCCTGCCACCCCCGCTGTTGCCGCCAAAAACCCCGCTCCCGGCCTTGATGATGTCGTTGCCGCCGAAACTATGCTCAGTCATGTAGACGGCCAGGCGGGCGAGCTTGTCGTTCGGGGCTATCATCTGGCGGAACTGGCCGATTGGACTTTCGAACAGGTGCTGGAACTTCTTTGGTCCGGGCAGACGGCGATGAAAATCACAGCCGAAGACATTCGTTCGCAACTGGGTAAGGCGCGGCTGCGCACATTCGAACTGATGCAGCTTCACCTTCCGGGCCTGTCCGCCCTCACCTCCGTCGAGGCCTTGCGACTTCTGCTGTCATCGTTGCCGGATGATGAAACCACCCCGCATCATTTAGTGGCTGTCGCAGCCGTGCCGGTCTTTGCCACGGCCATCATCCGCAACAGGCAGGGGCTTGCACCGATGGCACCCGACGCGTCACTTACCCATTCTGCGGATTTCCTGCGAATGCTGTCCGGCACATTGCCTTCGACCGAGAAAGTACGCGCCCTTGATACATATCTGACCACCGTTGCCGATCACGGGCTGAACGCTTCCACCTTCACTGCCCGGGTAATCGCATCGACCGAGGCCGGGTTGTTTTCATCGGTTGTCGGTGCGCTTTGCGGCTTGAAGGGTCCACTTCACGGTGGTGCACCGGGCCCGGTGCTGGATATGCTTGACGCCATTGGCACCGAGGCAGAAATCGAACCCTGGCTGCTGGATGCGCTAGGGCGCGGAGAACGTCTTATGGGATTCGGCCACCGGATCTACCGCGTGCGTGACCCGCGCGCCGACGTGCTGAAACACGCTGTTTCCACCCTGAAGGAGGGCTCTGACCGCATTGCCTTTGCCAGTAAAGTGGAGCGAGCAGCACTAGCACTTCTCAAGAAAAAGAAGCCTCTGCGCCCTCTGCAGACCAATGTCGAATTCTATACCGCACTCGTGCTGGAAGCCGTGGGTTTTCCGCGCGATAGCTTCACCAATGTCTTTGCGGCCGGGCGTATGGCGGGCTGGACCGCCCATGTATTGGAACAGGAGCGCACAGGACGCCTCATTCGCCCACAATCCCGCTATATCGGTCCGCATCCAAGGTGAGATTTTGCGTAGCATTGGGGAACATAAATACCACCTGGCTTCATCGGGAAAGAGGTTACATCTCTCAAGCCCCCAATAATAAGCAGTCTCGCTTGTTGCGTTGGTCGGCGGCCACTTTGGCCCAACTGCCGGCCTAAAGACCACATTTGCAGTTGAAAGGATTCGCGCGCATATCCCCGAATCCAAAGACCTGGCATCAACGGTTTATGAAAGTTCGAGGTGCTCCATCGGGAGACCCACCGCAGTTAGCGGTTCGAATAATGGCTCAATGGTGGTTCTGCAGTGCAGCTACATTGTCCAAAGGATAGAAAGCGGTGCAGCGCGCAGCTTCTCCCCAAACGGCGTTACACGATCATGGTCATGTAAAACCAGTCCCCGCACAAAACGATCACCCACCGCCTGCTCGAGTTGGCGAAGACCTCTAAAATCATCTGATTTGACCGTAGCGGATGCTTTGACTTCAATTCCAACCACGCGACCACGGCGGTCTTCGATCACGATATCGACCTCATCCTGATCTTTTGTTCGATAATGTGAAAACGTCAAACGGCGCTCTGACCAGGAGGCAAGCTTCAACAGTTCAGATACAACGAAACTCTCCAGTAGCGCGCCGAACCGGGTCTTGTCGCGTCGAAGACTATCCAGGCCGTCCTCTCGCAAGCTCGCGAGAAGACCGGTGTCGACAAAATGCAGCTTTGGGGTTTTTACGAGCCGGCTCAATCGATTGTTCGACCAAGGCGGAAGTGTGCGCACCAAGAAAAGGCGCTCCAGTATAGCTACGTATTTGCCTGCGGTGACGCTCGACAATCCCAATGCCGATCCATAGCTGCTATGGTTCACGAGCTGGCCTGCATGCTCACCAAGCATATTCAGCAACTTTGGCAACCGATCGAGTTGGTCGATATTTGCGATATCACGGACATCTCGATCAAGAATGAGAGCGACATAGTCTTCAAGCCATGCCGCCCGGCGGGCAGCCGTCGGACGACGCAATGCCTCCGGATATCCTCCCTTCAGAACAATCTCCATAAGATCGTCGCCGAACACGGCTCTCTCTCCGATCGCCGGTTCGTCGCCATTGAAAATTTTATCGAGTAACTGCCCAGAGGTTGATTGGATCTCGGCTTGAGCAAATGGCAATAGTGGTACGACCGCCATCCGGCCGGCAAGTGAGTCAGCTATAGCTGGAACCGTCGCTAGATTCGCGGACCCAGTCAAAAGGAATCGGCCAGGCCGTTCATCCCGATCCACACTTTCTTTGATGGCGAGCATCAGCTCAGGTGCGCGCTGTATCTCGTCGATGACAGCCTTGTCGATGCCTCGAATGAACCCTGTTGGATCGGCTCGCGCAGCGCTTAATGTGCCTGCATCATCTAGCGTCAGGTAGGGGCGATCTGGGTCTGAAAATTGCCGCGCAAGCGTTGTTTTACCTGCTTGTCGCGGCCCAGAGATCAAAACAACACGCGTGTCTGCAAGAGCCGCATCAACGATTGGCTTCGCTTTACGTTCAATATACAAGCGGGTGACGCCATCAGTTTTCATACGGCAATTCATAAACCAATTGTCGTCTAATTTAAAGCGATTTCCCGTCTGATTTAAATAATCCGTTCGTCCAATTCAAACTCAAGACTGAGGTTTCCGGTTCATTTTTCGAAATCAGTGACGGAGAGACTTCCCGGCAAGCTACGTCCGCAACTTGAAAATGGAAACAATTTGCGGCGGTGTTCGCCTTGAAAGGATACGAACCGGCGACCTGGACATTTGACCAGATGAAATCTATCGAAAATTCCACGCATTGGCCTCCAGCATCTCGCAGCACAAAATCTCAGATCAGGCTGCATTCGCGGCGTTGATCGAGAGCAAATCCTCGCAAACAATCTCATCGCGCCGTCGTTCAGGTCACGTCCTCCCGTTTTGCGTTGCGAACACACCCCCTAACAACTTTTCCGACTTACTCGCAGCTCTCGCGGCACACATATTGTGAAGCCGTTCGCTGTCCCTTATTTCGGAGAGGTGTCTGAGGCTGGGGTGGGCAATGCGGGGCTGGATAGATCGTTTCTTCAACGCAAAGGTTGATGTTGAGGTGTCAAAAACGGAGAAGCAGTCCGAAACTATTTCGGAGACGCTATTTAACGCCGCCGACGTCCCCGCAGTCAGCTTGTCCGGCGACTCCCCTATTAAACTCCCTGAGCACGATGCCTTTGGTATTGATCCCTTCGCCCAGGCGATCGCTAAGAGCATAGTGGCAGCTGACGCGAAGGACGGTCTGGTCTATGCCATCAATGGAGCCTGGGGTGCGGGCAAGAGTAGCGCCGTCAATCTCATTCTTCATCATCTTTCCGACAGTGTGGCAAAAGAGGAGGTCGTCCCGACCGTTTTTAACCCATGGTGGTTTTCTGGCGCGGAAGCTTTAACGATCTCGTTCTTCCAGGAACTGAGGGCGACCGTCGGAAAATCCCTCGATGAAAAGGCACGAGAGGCCATGGCGACCTTGGGCAGTCGCCTGTCTTCGGCAGGGCCGCTGCTTGGTGGTCTCGCTTCGCTAGCGGCAACTCCCGCCGCAGGTGCCGCCGTCGCCGGCGGCGCATCCTTGATCGAAAAATTCTCGCGGTTAGACAGCACCGTGGAAAAGGAACATCGGAAGCTTGCCGAGGCACTTGCCAACCAAGACAAGAGGTTCCTGATAATTCTCGATGACATAGACCGGCTCGGCACCGATGATGCCTTGCAGGTCTTCAAGCTGATAAAGTCCGTCGGACGGTTGCCCAATGTCATATACTTGCTGGCGTTCGACCGGCACCTTGCCGAAAAGATGGTTGCTGAACGTTTCCCGGCCGAAGGGGCAAGCTATCTCGAAAAGGTCATCCAAGGTGCATTCGACCTGCCAAACCCTGATCCCGATGACCTGTGCAAACAATTGCTATCCACCGTCGAGTCGGTGATGGCCGCCCCGCCGGAAGCGAAAATCCAACGGTTCTGGAATGTGTTCTATGACGTCGTTGCACCGCTTATAAAAACGCCGCGCGATGCCGTTCGCCTATCGAATTCGATCAAGGTTTCATGGCCTGCTGTACAGGAAAATGTCGACAGAGCCGACTTTCTCGCGATCGAAGCGTTGCGCGTTTTCCTACCAGAACTCCATCAAGCGATCCGGAACCACGCAAGCATGCTTGTCGGTCGTCAATCAGAGCGAAACCACAATCAGCAAGAACTCAAAAAGGAATATGATGCGATTTTCCTTGATGGCCTGCCACCGCGGCGGCGAGAGGAAATAAAGATCGCGCTCCGTCGCCTGTTTCCTCGCCTCGACTCGATCTGGGGAAACATGTGGTATTCGGACGATAGCCGGTGGACGCGCGACAGGTTGATCTGCTCCCCTCCCCATTTCTCGACCTATTTCGCATTTGCCGTACTCGATGATGCTATTACAGCAAGTGAGAGCGATGCGCTTGTCGCCAATGCAGGCAAGCTGGGGATGACTGCCGCCGCACTTAGGCAATACGCCAGGACGCCCCGCCGGCGGAAGAAGGGAACTCGAGTCGCACTGGCGCTGCAGGAGCTGCGGATACGCGCAGCCGACATTGCCGAGGGAGATGTTCGCCCGTTTTTGACGGACCTGTTTATCGTCGCTGACGAAATCAATTTAAATTCCGATGTCTCCCGCGGCTTCGGTGACTACGGGTCGAACCACCTTCGTATTCACTGGCTGCTCAACGGGCTGCTCCTCGACCGGTTCGATCTTCAGACCAGAACGGCGATGATCCGTGAGGCCGCGCCTACATCGAGCGTCAGCTGGCTCATCGATCTAACAGGGCGATGCCAGGATCTGAAGCTCAAGCGTGGTACGGACGAAGACCGCGGATCCGAGAATTTTGTCGATGACGAGACGGTCGATTGGCTTGTCGAACTCTCGGCCAATCGTATCCGCGTGGCTGCGGAGGACGGAACGCTTTTGCAGGTGCCGGATATCGAGTTCATTCTATATCGCTGGCGTGACCGCGCGACGCCCGATGAAGTTCGCGCCTGGACTGATGTCCAACTCGACAACGACGCTTTCGTGTTGAAGATGGCCGATGCCGTCATTAGCCAGTCCTTTTCTTATGACTTGGGAGGATTTGGCTCGCTCGGTGACCGAGTTTCGCGAACCTACGAGTATGTCAACCTCAAATCGCTAGGGGCCCTGCTCGACATCGCACGCTTCCGGACGCGGGTGTCGGATCTACTTGGAAAATCCGATCTCGCCCCTTCGGAACGGCAGATCCTGGAGCGGTTTCAAAAGGCGCCGGAGGATGATCCCGGCGCGCGATCTGGAGTCTAATTTGACCGCTGATTCGGTTTTTCCGGTCGATAGAATCTATTTCTTGGGACACACACACTGCTCCGCGAACCTTGCGCGTCCGATACCAGCTGCCAGAAGATTATAATTTGGGATCGTGTCCATGGAAGTGGTACCGCAGTCCTCCGGCATGACGCCAGTCACAGCTGACCAAATGTGGCACTTCAAATCTAAATTCCAGATGCTCTAAGCGTAGTATCAAGCTCTATAAAGCGCTGATCCTCTACCAACGACGGTGATATAAGCCGTCCTTCGTTTGACCTCCTATCTAGTTGTTTTTACTCATATCGGATGGCCAAGAGGCTCAGATTCTGACAAAATCAGGATAAAAAGGAACGGCTGACCCCTCTCTCTGCAAAGCGATCGTCATAAGCCCTTCCATCAAAACGCGGATAAAAATCCACGTCGAGGGCTTTACGGCATCACTTTGTTTTTGTTTGCAATTCTTCGCGGACTTCAATTGGAAATAGGTTCTGAACCGGCCGAATCTGATATAATGGGGATAAAAGAGGACTCACCATGCCGATTCACGACCCCTGCGCGCTTCTCAACCGATTGCTGCAAGAACCCACCGAAAGCGCATGGCTGGAATTCAAGGTCAACAACAAGGACCCGCGCGAAATCGGGGAATATGTGTCCGCGCTTGCAAATTCGGCAATGCTAGCGGGGCGAGATCGCGCCTTCCTTGTATTCGGAATCGAAGACCGTTCGAGGAACAGGGTTGGCACAGAGCTTCGCCTGCAGCAACTCAAACAAGGCAATGAGGATTTCACCAACTGGCTGGCCCGAATGGTCGAGCCGCGCGTACTCACTGAGGTTCTCGACTTTGTCTGTGATGGTTTGGCCTATTCCGTCATCGCCATTGAGCCGTCCTATGAACGGCCTGTAAAATTCGCCGGCACGGAATTTGTCCGGATCGGCGAAAACAAGAAAAAACTCGCCGAATTTCCCGAGCACGAGCGAGCTCTCTGGATAGCGACCGGCCGCCGGCGTTTCGAAACCGCAGTCGCCTCATCGAACGTCACCGCGGACGATGTCTTCGCGATGCTCGACGCCGACCCGATTTATGATCTGACGGGCGAACCCAAGCCGAAGAATCCCCAGGAGATCATTCGAAAGATGGTCGATGCAGGCTTCCTGCTCGACAATCTCGAGGGAAGGTTCGACATCACCAATCTGGGCGCAATCATGTTGGCGCGTGATGTCACTGTATTTCCGTCCATCGCGGGAAAGACTGTTCGCATCGTCAAGTACGCCGGCCGCGATAAATCTCGCTCAGACTTTGAGCAGGAGGGTAAGAAGGGATACGCCGTTGGCTTTACGGGAATGATGCGGTTTCTGATGGAGCGATTGCCAAAAGAAGAGCGATACGTTGATGGCGTACGGCGCATGGCGCCACATTTTCCTGAAACGGCTGTTCGCGAAGTGATCGCCAATGCCCTCATCCACCAGGATTTCATGGCAACCGGGGTCGGCCCTGTCGTCGAAATTTATGAGAACCGCCTCGAAGTCACCAATCCGGGCAATTCCTTGATCAGCACCGACCGCATTCTCGACGAGCGCCGCTCCAGAAACGAGAAGCTGGCTGCCACCATGCGTTCGTTCGGGCTTTGCGAGGAGCGCGGGGGCGGCCTTGACAAGACTTTGATCGAAATCGAGGCGCAGCACCTGCCCGCTCCGGACTTTATCTCGTCTGAAAATTCGATGCGCGTCGTGTTGTTTGCGCCGAAGCTCTTCGGCCAGATGTCGAAGGCTGAGAAGTTGCGGGCATGTTTCTTCCACAGCGTCCTGCGCTGGCTCACCCATGACTATATGAGCAACGCGACGCTCCGGGAGCGCTTCTCGCTGGCTCCGGAGGAGTATCAGGCTGTCTCCGCCGTAATCGCCGAGTCAATCAAACTCGGCCGCATCGCTCCTGCCGATCCTGACCAAGGCAAGCGCAATGCACGATACGTGCCCTACTGGGCAGCTTAAGCATTTCCGGCACGTCATTGCCTAACGCCTTGAGCAGATACGAACTTACGACCCGCAGTCTTCTGGCCTTGGGAGCGTAGTGCTTATCATTGGATGGCACTTCGCCCGGTCAACGGGCGCCCTGCAGGTCATCAATGACGGGCCTAACTCCGGCTATATCGCGAAACCTCGCGCCTTCCCAGAAGGCTATCTGGAATTTTCATCTATCAAATACCTCCGACAAGAGAACGGAAATGCCGGATCCCGCGATAACTCGCATCAGGTAACCCTATCGACTTAGTCGAGTATTGATAAAGTGAAAGGAATTTCCAACCTAACCGGCCGTGCGCAACCTTGCAGGCTGAAATCGGAGCGAATTCCTTGTATCGTAGAATTTTCTTGCGCACCTCTGCCGCCGCACTTCTTTTCGCCTTTACCCTGGTTGCTCCCGTTGCCGACGCCGCGGAACCGACAACCAAGCTCATCGTGGCCGATCAATCGGAGTTGGTGCGCAACCTGCTGGAGGCGAGCGGCGAGCAGGAGTCCCTTGGGTTTGATGTAGAATATCCCAACTTTGCCGGCGGACCGGCCATTCTCGAGGCGATCAGGGCAGGCGCTCTGGACATCGCCTATGTCGGCGATACTCCACCTATTCAGGCGCGCGCATCGGGAACGCTTCTGCCGATTGTCGGGACGTTCACGCGTGAGGTCGCTCAGTATCGACTGACGAGCCGCCCGGGTCTCAAGATCGAGAAGCTGTCCGAGCTTAAGGGGAAGAAACTCAGCTATGTCGAAGGATCGGGCCGCCAGGTATTCCTGATCGAGGCATTGAACAGGGCGGGCCTGAAACTTGAGGACGTCACGCTCGTCAATCTCCGCGTGGCAGATCTTCCCGATGCACTGCGCTCCGGAGCCGTCGACGTCGCCGTCTTGCAGGAACCCTTCGTCACGCGGCTCACCAAACAAGCAGGGGCAAGCCCTGTACTCGACCCTGAGGAGCGATGGCTGCTGCCGAGCACGTCCTACTTCTATGCCCGTCCCGAAGCGCTCGCTGATCCCGCGAAGGTTGAGGCCATCAAGCAGTTTCTGGCCGCTTTCGTGAAGGCCGGAAAATGGAGCAACGAACACGACAAGGACTGGGCGAAGTTCTATTATACTGACTTCCAGCGCGTCTCCCCGGATGACGCCGCGGCAATCCTCGCCGGTCAGTCGCCGCTCGTCTTCCAGACGTCGGTCGAGGCGATCCCCCACCATCAGAAACTGATCGACATCCTCTACCAGGCCGGGTCCCTAAAGGAGCAGTTTGACGCCAAGGGATCTTTCGTAGACACGTTCGACGCGGTCATCGAGCAGTCTCGCTGATATCGGAGGTCGCATGACGGACATTTCAACCGACAGGATTGTGAAAGGGCAGACGGATCGGCACTTATATCTTGCTGTCCGCAAGAGGTCGACGCGGCTCGTGCCTGCCAAACTGCCACCTGGATTGCGGCTGCTGGGTCCTGCCATCGTCCTGATCGTCTGGGAAGCCGCTTCCCGTCTGGGCCTGCTGTCTCCGAGCACGCTCGCGGCACCTTCGACAGCAATCGCGACGGGCTACGACATGCTGCTGGACGGCAGCCTGCTGCCGCATCTCGCAGCCTCGGCAGCCCGCGCCTATTCAGGGCTTTTTCTGGGCGTCATCACCGGCGTGATCCTCGCTCTTCTCTCCGGATTGACGCGCACCGGGGAAGCGCTCATCGATGGCCTCGTGCAGATCAAGCGGGCGGTGCCGACACTCGCCCTCATTCCGCTCGTCATCATCTGGCTTGGCATCGGCGAGGCGATGAAGGTCTTCCTGATTTTCACCGCCGTCCTCATTCCGGTCTATATCAACACCCATGCGGCGCTGCGTGGCATTGATATCGGTCTTGTCGAGCTCGCCCGCACTCTTGGGCTGACCCGCGCTGAGTTCATCCGGCATGTCGCGCTGCCCGGTGCCCTGCCCGGCTTCTTCGTCTCGTTGCGGCTCGCCGTCGCCCTCTGCTGGACGGCCCTGGTCGTGCTCGAGCTCGTCAACACCCAGACGGGCATCGGCTACCTGATGAACCGGGCTCGGGACTGGGGCCAGACGGACATCATCGTTGTCGGCATCATCATCTATGCCCTGCTCGGCCTCCTCTCCGACGCGGTCGTACGGTTCATCGAAACCAGAGCGCTTTCCTACAGACGGGCTCTCGGCTCATGAACGCACATGTCACCCACGCTGTGGTCCTTCGCGACCTATCCCGCAGCTTCAAGGGCAAGACTGTCCTCGACCGGATCTCGCTGGATATCCCCGCCGGACAGTTCGTCGCCCTGCTCGGCGAATCCGGTTCGGGAAAGACGACACTGCTGCGGGCTCTTGCGGGGCTCGACGACGACGCCGAAACCAGGGGGCATTTCAGCACGCCGGAGAGCATCTCGGTCCTCTTTCAGGACTCCCGCCTTCTTCCGTGGAAAACGGTTATCGACAACCTGACGCTCGGTCTGCGCCGCACGGACGCTAAAGCTGCCGCGGCCACCATGCTCGAGGATGTCGGGCTTGCCGACAAGGCAGACGTATGGCCTTCCACGCTGTCTGGAGGGCAGAAGCAGCGTGCTTCGCTGGCGAGATCCCTGCTGCGCACGCCGGACCTCTTACTTGCCGACGAGCCCTTCGGTGCACTTGATGCGCTTACCCGCCTGAAGATGCAGGTTCTGCTGATGCGCCTCGTGGAGCGCAAGAGACCGACAATCATTCTGGTCACTCATGATGTGGACGAAGCCCTGCTTCTGGCCGACCGTATCCTTGTCCTGAAAGATGGAAGCATCGCCGAAGATCACGCGATCTCGCTTCCCCATCCTCGCCACGAACACCAAGCCGAAGTCTCCTCCCTCCGAACCAAATTGCTTAAGAGCCTCGGCGTCGAAGCCGACAGCATTTGAAAGGCACCCGATGTCGCGCCATCTGCACCTGAACCTGTTCCTGATGTCCCGCGGTCACCACGAAGGCGCGTGGCGGCACCCGAAGTCTAACCACAAGGCTCTCACCGATCTTGCTCTTTATGTCGAGGCCACGTCGATTGCCGAAAGGGCGAAGTTCGATGCCGTGTTCCTTGCCGACACGCTGGCGGCCGGCAACAGCAGCGGCCTTGCATCCTCGGGATCGCTCGAGCCGATCGTCCTTCTCTCCCTGCTTGCAGCCCATACACAGAAAATCGGCCTCATCGGAACGGCCTCCACCACCTACAGTCTGCCCTATACGCTGGCGCGCCAGTTCGCGACGCTTGATCATCTCTCAAACGGCCGCGCAGGCTGGAACATCGTCACGTCCTGGGCTCCTGAGGCAGGGGCGAATTACGGGCTCCAGCAGAATGTCGATCACGGCGACCGCTACAAGCTGGCGGAGGAGTTCGTGGAGGCGGTCGATGCCCTCTGGAAGAGCTTCCCGGCCGACGCGGTCCTCGACGATCGCGAAGGCGGACGATATCTCGATCGAGATCGGATGACGCCGGCGGACTATGCCGGCCAGCACTACCGTACGAAAGGCCCACTCAACGTTCCGGAAAGCCCTCAGTCCCGCCCGGTCTACATCCAGGCCGGACAATCCGATGCGGGCCGCGGCTTTGCCGCAAGATGGGCCGAGGCCATCTTCACCGCTCACATGACGAAGGACTCCGCCAAGGCATTCTACACGGACGTGAAGAGCCGGGCTGTCGGTTACGGGCGCAGCCCGGACGACATCGTTGTCCTGCCGGGCATCAGCGCGGCGATCGGGTCTACCACCAGGGAAGCTGAGCAGGTCTGGGAGGAGCTCGACGATCTCACCAGCACGGATGTCGGCTTGACGCGTCTCTCGGCACGTTTCGGTGGCCACGACTTCAGCAGCCTGCCGCTGGACCGCCCGCTGACCGCGGACGACTTCCCGGACCCGAACGCCGTCGAGGCCTCGAGAAGCCGGGTGGTCGGCTATATCGATATGACGCTCAAGGAAAACCTGACCCTGAGGCAATTGCTTCGCAAGCTCGCGGGTGCCCGCGGGCACTTCGTGGCAACGGGTACGCCGGAACAGGTCGCCGACATTGTCGAAGACTGGTTCAAGACTGGTGCTGCTGACGGCTTCAACGTGATGCCGCCGATCATCAACAGTCAGCTTGCACTCTTTGCTGACGAGGTCGTTCCAATTCTGCAAAAGCGCGGCCTGTTCCGGCATGACTATGAAGGCAGCACGCTGCGCTCGCATTTCGGGCTGAACGCTGTGGCGTGGCCAAGTGCACTGGCGCGATCGGCTTAATATTAAACTTCTTGATCACTCGGATCCAAGCTGATCCAGACAGAGGTGGAGCCGCTCAGGCTTTTTTCATCAGCTCTTGAGTGGATAGGAACCTCCGACCTGCTGAATCAAATTCTATAGATAATTGAAATTCAAGCCGGTTCACGCGGGCGCGTCGTTTGCGGCATAAGTCACTGTTATGGAACCCGCGCGCACGCCATAGCGTCGGCGCAAGTCACCCTTTCAAAGTAGGCGCACGCTGAACTCCGGCTGGTCGAAGACGGTGATCTCCGGGACGACACCGGGGTATTTTTCGATCCCCACCAGACAGGAATGAGCAGAGGTCCCTTGCGCAAGCTTGGACGTGCCAACGTCCTGCGTCAGGACGTTCGGGTTTCCATGCACTTCCAGTGAATGCCCTTCGGCGCTTGTCTGCGGATCGAACCAGGCACCGGTCGACATCTGGATCACTCCGGTCACAATGTCTGCAGCAATCGAAACAATTGCGAGACAGGCACCTCGCTCGTTGAACAGCTTGACGACATCACCTTCGACAAGGTCAACTGCTTCAGCGTCCTGACGATGCATCCTGACCTGTTCCCGGCCCTGCGATTTCAGCTGACGCGATGCGCTGCCATTGTCGTACTGGCTATGCAACTTGCCGGCTGGCTGGTTTGAGATCAGATGAAAAGGGAAATGCGCAGCCTTTGCCGCGCCCAGCCATTCGTGCGGTTCCATCCACGGGGGTGACCGGGGCAGTCGTCGTAACCAAAGCTTTCGACTGTCGAAGAAAGAATTTCGATCCGCCCGGATGGCGTCTTCAGCCTGTTGGCGAGGGGATCGGCACGGAAATCTTCCAGCAGGCTCGGCTGGCTGTTGGGCTCAGGCAAGACAATCGGACCCCCCTGCCAGAATTCGTCGAACTCGGGAAGCGGAAACCCCGCCGCTCCGGCGCTTTCGGTCGCCTGACCGTACAGATGTCGCAACCAGTCCTCGGTTGAACTTCCCTCGGTAAACGCCTCTTCGACATCCAGCCGCCTGGCCAACCGGGCAAAGACGTCGTAATCCGTCATCCCGTCAGGCAGGGTTCTCAAGACCCTTTCGTAAGCGGGTTGGCGGCAGATCGCCGACCCGCTTCTTTTCTCATCTAAGCAGTTGAAATCAAATATGCTATTTTGCTCTGGGAATAGCTGGAACATTATCCGATCTTGATGGGAATCGGAGTCGTGTTCCTTGATCTTGCCAAGCTAGCCCGTCGGATTGATACGACTGAGGGTTCTGAGATTTGAACGGCCGCTGCAAAGGCTCCTCGTGGTTAGCAAGTGGTCACCTCGGGTCTCCTGCCGCCTTCCGCTTCGCGCCAGAAGCGGTCACCGTGTGTCTCAGAGCATAAAGGCCGAGAACAGGACTATCGCAGCTTAGGCGGCGCGAAATCTTCCACGCTATCGAGTCATGATTATCATCAATCCTGTGGATGCGGTTCTCTGCGAGAGTCAAAGCGAGTGTCTGCCCTATGTGCCACCGTCGTCGGCAGCTACCATGTGGTGGTTCACGGATGATCCATATGGTGGGTAAGAAGCAGACCGCCGATATTCCAAAGAAGCGTCCGTCTCTGTTAGCACAGCTCGCCGGGGAAAGAGAGAAGCTGTTCTCCGATGCGTTCCGGCAGCAATACGGTGCAGTCTGTTTTCGCTATGTGGGGGAGACCTCGAAGGTCGAGGTACTTGTCATCTCATCGCGAGACACCGGTCGATGGATCGTACCCAAGGGCTGGCCGATGAAAAAGAAAAAGCCCCACGAGGCCGCCGCGGTTGAGGCTTGGGAAGAAGCTGGGGTCAGAGGCATTGTGCGAAAGACAGCCGTCGGCCGGTACACCTACCTTAAAGTCCTCGATGATGGCGACGTTGCTCCAAAGATCGTCGACCTCTTCCAAATCGAGGTGACCGTTCAACAAGAAGAGTTCAAAGAGAAGGGCCAGCGCCGTATCGCATGGGTGGAGCCGGATGAAGCGGCCCGGCGCGTACGCGAGTTGGAGCTGAAGTCGTTGCTCGTCGATTTTAAGCCAAGAGGAAAACGTAAAGGCACCTGACCAGGGAAATGGCTCAGCCGCCGGTACCGCTTAGCAAGGATATTGCATCGGCAATGCTGGGTTTCAGGTATCCGTCAGCTGATGCGGCGACTAATCCAGAAACTCGACGGAGCATCTGCATGAAGCCGCACTCCTATTCCATCTTTCAATGTTTCCTTCACTGGGCGGTCGCTCTTCTAGTGATCTTCAACCTTTTGTTTCCAGACGCCATGAACGCCTGGCACCGCATGATCCGACACGGCCAGACGCCAACGGCTGCGGATGTCTCGAGCGCGAACTTTCATGCATATTTCGGAATTGCCATCATATTGCTTGCCATTATTCGCCTTGTCCTGCGGTGGCGGACTGGTGTTCCGGCTGAGCCTGCAGGTCAACCGCTGGCACTTCACCTGATAGCCAAGATCGTTCACCTTCTGCTTTACGCACTGATGTACCTCATGCCAGTTTCGAGGATTGCAGCGTACTACTTCGGGATCGATGTAGCTGGCTCGATTCACGCAGATATTTTGAAGGCCATGCTCTGGGCCGTTATTGCGGCACATGCCCTTGGAGCGCTTGTCCAGCACTTCTATTTCCGGACAAATGTTCTGCGCCGAATGACAGTCGGCTGAACTTGTATCGTCGGCTGCAAACGGTTTCAGAGCAACGGACGCGATTGGCATTGGAAAATGCGATACCCACGCTCAAAGCCGATGAACGCAGGCGGGAGTAAATGGCTGAAGGACAGGTTGTGCGCGGCACCTGAAGCCTGCCCCGCATCGTAAAGCGCAAGCGATCTAAAACCGAGCTACGGAACCGGTTAGCTCTCTCAGCTGAACAGGCCACGCGCACGTCCGCCGATTTCCATGATGTTTATAGTTTCAGGTGGGCATCAGTTTGCGCTCGTACCTCCCGAGGCGCTGGGCTAACACTGAGGAGAAATGGCCGCATGCTGAACTACAAAAATATCTTGGCGGTAGGCGCTTTACTTTGCGTTGCAACGCCGTCTTTTGCCGCAACGATTGTCAAGGTCATGGAAGAAGGTGAAGGTGGTGGCACGATGTCATTGACCGTCGATCAGCCGACCGTGAAGGCTGGCGATGTGATATTCCAGGTCCACAACGATGCGATGACTGAGGAACACGAAATGGTTCTTGTCAAACTCAAATCTGCTGACCAGAAAGTAGCGGTTCTGCAAAGCAAGCACCGTGTCGACGAACACCAGCTCAAAAGCCTGGGTGAGGTATCTGAGCTCAAGCCGGGTTCCGACGGGTCGCTGAAGACCAAACTCACACCTGGTTCGTACCTCCTGCTATGCAACATCAAAGGTCACTACGAGGCTGGAATGCATGCACTATTGACAGCAGTCAAGTGAGCACAGGATCGGCGGCCTTTATGTCGCCGATCCCTCACGCTGAATTTAAAGCGGCGTCCGCTTACCGCGCGCCTTTCTCAATGGTATCAGCACGAGTAGACCAAATGGGTTGAGTTAAGGTCTTGAGGGGATATGGACCCGCGCCCCGCGGTTGTCTCAGTTTGGATTCTTTTTTCAGCAGACTATCCTATTGAGGTAGCTCGCTCGCCTCTATCCTGCCGCCTGCCGCTAAAACCTCGTCAGTAGTATCAACGTCCTTTAAGGCAGCGAACCCAATATCGACCAACCGAATGGGAACTAATCGTCGTCGACGCACGTCCCTGGCACCTTGGTCACCATCTAGTTTGCACATGTTAGAAAACAATGCGGATGGCATGATGACCGGATTCCCAGGCTTTCCCCTATCCGAGCCTCGCACCACCATGGCTTCGCTGGATTGGAATGCCATCAGGAGTTCATTGATGTGAGCGGCGGTGATGTCTGGCATGTCAGCAAGCATGACAAGCACGCCATCCAAGTTTGCGTGTGATATGTTCCGAAAACCACAAGCGAGCGAAGTGCCCATCCCTTGGACGAACTCCTTGTTGAAAGCTGAAAAGAGCGGCAGCCCCCACAGTGCCGCTTCGATTTCAAAAGATCGATGTCCAGTCACGACAGTCACACAATCCAATTTTGAACGGAGCATCGTTTCCGCAGATCTTCTCACTAGCGGAACACCATCGAACTCGGCTAACAGTTTGTGCGGGCGAGCTGCGATCCGTTGGTGGTGAGCGTCAGTTCATCCAGATGGCCGGTTTCGATATGGCGGCCGACCGAGCGCACAAGATGCATGATATTCTTGCGCACCAGCGGCTCGCCGCCGGTCAGTCTCAGCTTGCGCACGCCCTTGGCGATGAAGGCGGAACACAGGCGGTCCAGCTCTTCGAGCGTGAGAAGATCCTTCTTCGGCAGAAAGGTCATGTTTTCCGCCATGCAATAGGTGCAGCGGAAATCGCAACGGTCGGTGACGGAGACGCGCAGATAGGTGACCGCGCGACCGAACGGGTCAATCATAGGCGCCAGATGCGGCATGCCTGCCTTGGAGTCTGAACGAGCCTCCGCCCTTCCTAAAAGCGTCGTACTCATCCAAACGTCTCCAGTCTCGCAGCAGCGATATCGGCCAGAACGGAAAGGGCAAGAGCCGTCGAGTCCCGTGTCGGGCCGAACAAGCCGATGGGCGCTTTGATACGATCGAAAGCTTCTGAAGGAATGCCGTTTGATTTCAGCCGTTCAATGCGTCGGTGATGCGTGCGTGTGCTTCCGAGAGCGCCGACGTAAAAAGACGGGGATGCGAGAGCTTTCCCGAGGACGTCTTCCTCGAGATCCAGCTCGTGGTGCAGTAACACCACTGCAGTGAATGCATCAAAAGCAGTCGCCTGCGATGCCGTACCCGAGTCGACAATCTTTACCTCATAACCAGAGGCTTCCGCCAAACGCTGCACAGCCTCCGCCTCACCCGTCTGGCCTGAGATCACGACACGGGTGGCTGGACGATAGACGGACACGAACTCCGTGTCGCGCCAACCCGAACGCGGGGGCACTTTTTCTAGGCGCACAAGACTTTGGGTGTCCGTCATATAAGCCAGTGCCACTGATTTGCGCTCGGCCAGATCGCGCAAAGCCTGTCTCACCACGTCAGCGTCGCGAATTACATGAATGGCGATGGTAATGCCCCCGCCACAGGGTAGAATGATATCGAAGAACGGTGAGCCGTCGCCGAATTTGACGATCCGGTCCCGGCCTTCAGCGATCGCCTCCAGGGCCTCGGCCGCGACGGCCGCCTCAACGCACCCGCCTGAAACATAGCCGCAAAACCGCCCGTCGGATGCAACGGCGACATGCGCACCAAGAGCTCGGGCGGCACCACCTCCTATCTCGACGAGGGTCGCGAGGGCGGCGCCACCGTGCTGCGCTGCCTCAACGGCAAAACCAAGAATATCGGCAGGGTTGTCGACCGAGTCTGCCCGGACGGGGTTCGGCGTCGTCGTGATCACAGTGTCGCTCAACTTAAGTCCTCGGGAAAGTGCGGTGGCCATGGTCGGCCACCGCCTATGATCAGGCAACGTCCGGCAAATCGCCAATCAGCTTGTCAAGCGTGATCGGGTAATGCCGCACACGCACGCCGGTCGCGTTGTAGATAGCGTTGGCGATCGCCGCCGATACGCCGCACAGCCCGAGCTCGCCCACGCCCTTCGCCTTCATCGGCGACGAGTACGGGTCCGTTTCGTCCATGAAGATCACCTCCTGATGCGGAATGTCCGCATGCACAGGCACCTCGTAGCCGGCGAGATCGTGGTTGACGAAGAAGCCATGGCGGGTGTCGACCGCAAGCTCTTCCGACAAAGCACCGCCGGCACCCATCGTCATCGCACCAATAACCTGACTGCGCGCCGTGATCGGATTGAGAATGCGGCCGGCCGCACAAACGGCAAGCATACGACGGATACGCGTTTCGCCCGTTGCGATATCGACACCGACCTCGACGAAGTGGCCACCGAACGTCGATTGCTGGTGCGTCTTAGTGAGATCGCCCCACTCTATCGTATCCTCGCCAACAAGCCCATCAGGTCCGGCCGCTTCCGCCAGCGCCACAGCGCGGTTGCCTGAGCGGACTTCGCCGTTCTCGAACACCACATCCGCCGAGTTGAAGCCGAGCTTGCTGGCGACTGCTTCGCGCAGCTTGACGCAGGCCGCGTAGACTCCTGATGTCGCGGAGTTCGCGCCGAACTGACCACCCGATCCCGCCGAGACGGGAAAGCGAGAGTCACCCAGCTGCACCGCGACCTTGTCCACACCGACGCCCATCATTTCGGCGGCCGTCTGGGCGATGATCGTGTAGCTGCCGGTGCCGATATCGGTCATGTCGGTCTCGACGATGACCACGCCATCCTGGCCGAGTTTCACCCGTGCGCCGGACGGCATCACGAGATTGTTGCGGAAGGCCGCCGCAACGCCCATGCCGATCATCCAGTTGCCCTCTCGCCGTGCGCCAGCACGGGCGCGCTGGTTCCAGCCGAATTTTTCGGCCCCGAGCCTGAGACAACCGATGAGATCGCGATGCGAGAACGGCCGTTCCGGGTTTTCGGGATCGACCTGGGTGTCGTTCTTGATGCGGAACTCTATCGGATCCACGCCGAGCTTTTCCGCCATCTCATCGACAGCGATCTCCAATGCCATCAGGCCCGGCGCTTCGCCGGGGGCGCGCATGGCATTGCCTTCCGGCAGATCGAGCGTCGCCAGCTTCATCGCGGTCATGCGATTTTCGCCGGCATAAAGCAGACGTGTCTGCATCACAGCCGTCTCCGGTCCGCCGCCCGGAAGATCGCCCGACCAGCTTTCATGCCCGATCGCGGTGATCTTGCCATCACGCTCCGCACCGATGCGGATGCGCTGGATCGTTGCCGGACGGTGGGTGGTGTTGTTGGAGATCATCGGGCGCGGCAGCGCGACCTTGACGGGACGCCCGACAGCTTTGGCCGCGAATGCCGCCAGAACCGCATCGACGCGCAGAAACAGTTTGCCGCCGAAGCCGCCGCCGATGAACGGCGACATCAGATGCACCTTTTCCTTGTCCATGCCGAGCGTGATGGCAAAATCCGAACGCCACCAGTCGATCATCTGGCTGGAGGTCCAGACCGTCACCTCATCGCCGTTCCACGCGGCAATAGAGGCATGCGGCTCCATCATCGCATGCGACTGGTCGGGCGTTGTGTATTCGGCATCGAGCGTCACCGGGGCTGCCGCAAAGGCTGCCTGGAAATCGCCAGCCGCACTTTCCGGTTCCGTGGAAGGATCCGGCGTCTCGGCATTGGCCATTTCGGCCTTGAGGTCGAACGCACCCTTTTCCGCCGCATAATCGACGCGGATCAGAGCCGCTGCTGCGCGAGCCTGCTCAAAGGTTTCCGCCACCACGACCGCGACGGCCTGGTGGTAGTGTTGGATAGCGCTGCCGCCGAAAAGTTTGGCGGTATTGAGCTTGCCCTTCTGCAGATCGCCGACGTCGAGGGTGGTAACGACGCCGAGAACGCCCGGCGCCTTCTTTGCCGCGGCGCTGTCGATCGCGGTGATCTGTCCCTTGGCGATGGCCGAGCCGACCGGATATCCATAGGCATAACGCAGATCAGGATCGTGCCACTCATAGGCATACATGGCGCGACCGGTGGCTTTCAGCTCGCCGTCGATGCGGTGGATCGGTTTGCCGACGACCTTGAGCTGATCGATCGGATTGGTCGTTGCTGGTTTGTCGAACTGCATGACTTATCCCCTCGCCTCTGACAGGACGGCGCCTATCGTGCGCTCGGTCAGGCTGATCTTGAACTTGTTCTGCTCGGTTGGCCGCGCATCCGCCAGAAGCGCTGATGCCATGGCCCGCGCGCCCTTCGGAAGTTCGGCCTCGGCGGCTTCGACACGCCAAGGCCTATGGGCCACGCCGCCGACGGCGACCTTCCCGTTGCCATCGGGCTGGATGACGGCTGCGACCGAGACCAGCGCGAACGCATAGGAGGCACGGTCACGGACCTTGCGGTAAATCTGCTTGCCGCCGATCGGCGCCGGCAGAGTGACGCCGGTGATGAACTCGCCCTGCTCCAGCACCGTTTCGATATGTGGCGTATCGCCCGGCAGGCGATGGAAATCGGCGATCGGGATCGCGCGCTTGGCACCATCCGGCTTCACGGTTTCAACGGTCGCATCCAGCGCCCGCATAGCCACCGCCATGTCGCTCGGGTGGGTGGCGATACAGGCATCGCTCACACCGACGACGCCGAGCTGGCGGGTGACGCCGCCGATGGCGGAACAGCCGCTGCCCGGGTGGCGCTTGTTGCAGGGCTGGTTGGGATCGTAAAAATAGGGACAGCGCGTGCGCTGAAGCAGATTGCCGGCGGTTGTCGCCTTGTTGCGCAGCTGACCGGATGCGCCGGCCACAAGCGCGCGCGACAGAAGTCCGTAGTCGCGGCGTACCGTCTCATCGGCCGCGAGATCGGTATTGCGCACCAGCGCGCCGATGCGCACGCCGCCTTCCGGCGTCTTTTCGATCGTGTCGAGGCCAAGGCCGTTGACATCGATCAGATGCGACGGCTTTTCGATCTCGAGCTTCATCAGGTCGAGAAGATTGGTGCCGCCGGCGATGAATTTTGCTTCCGGGTTGCCGGCTGCCGCG
Organism: Agrobacterium sp. DKPNP3; assembly: GCF_052686535.1. Taxonomy (NCBI): domain Bacteria; kingdom Pseudomonadati; phylum Pseudomonadota; class Alphaproteobacteria; order Hyphomicrobiales; family Rhizobiaceae; genus Agrobacterium; species Agrobacterium sp. DKPNP3. The sequence goes on from NZ_JBQYSN010000032.1 coordinate 42,900, forward strand.
TTTGCCGCAGCTTCTACCGTCGATGCCCGTTCATAGGTAAACGCTCTCATGCCGGCACTCCCGCTACCTCGTTGATCGCATCGAGAATGTTGGAATAGGCCCCGCACCGACAGATATTGCCGCTCATGCGCTCGCGGATTTCCTCGGACGTGAGGGCCGCCTGTTCGGTGAGATTTTCGGTGACGTGGCTCGGGATGTTCGCCTTGATCTCCTCGAGCATCGCCACGGAGGAACAGATCTGTCCGGGCGTACAATAGCCGCACTGGAAGCCATCGTGCTTGACGAAGGCCGCCTGCATCGGATGCAGATTGCCGGGCTCCCCAAGTCCTTCAATCGTGGTGATCTTGTCGCCTTCATGCATCACGGCCAGCGACAGGCAGGAATTGATGCGGCGTCCATCGACGATCACCGTGCAGGCGCCGCATTGGCCGTGATCGCAGCCCTTCTTGGTACCGGTCAGATGCAGATGCTCGCGAAGGGCATCCAGCAGCGTGGTGCGATTGTCCAGCGTCAAGCGCTGTGCCTGCCCATTGACATCAAGGGCGACTTCCGTAGTGTTCTGCAAGGCTTTTCCCCTCGTATCTGCCGCCCGGACATCCGTAGCGGCCGCTGCGACCGCTACCGTCGCGGCCGACGATACAAGTAGTTCTCGTCGGGAAAGTTCCAGTTGGATTGATGTCGGCATTTCGATCTCCTGGCTTCCGATTACGGAACGTGCAGGGAAAGAGCCCCACGTCCACTCCGAATCTAGAGCCGCAATTGAGGAGGATTACCCCTTTTCGCTCGCATGCACCTATTAGCTAGGTTCATAAATGCAATATGATCGCGCGGCCCATTTAACGGAAGTTGCAGGCCGCAAACTTGTTCCCGGTGATCAGCGCATTTGGCGCACAATTGGGTTATCCCGGACCCGAATAATAGGGGCGGGAACAAGAGCAGTCCGAAATCGTACGCTAAGAGCGAACGGAAGGGGAACTTATGCGATTAGCCGTACCCCTGCTGGCAGTCGAAGCGATCGAAATCCGTCGGGCATCTGGTGTTCGGCATCCCAGGTGTAGATGCCGGTAAGGTTGATGTGCTCCCAACTGAGCGGCGAAATATGCTTCAACAAAGTATCGGGAATATTTCGACCCTCTCGCTTCAACTGCGTGATTGCGCGGTCGAGATAGACTGTATTCCAGTGGACGATTGCACTGACAACGAGGTTGAGACCAGAGGCGCGGAATGCTTGGCTCTCGAACGACCGGTCGCGGATTTCGCCCCGCTCGTGGAAGAACACAGCGCGTTTCAGCTTATGAGCGGCCTCGCCCTTGTTGAGACCAGCTTGGCATCTCCGCCGTAGTGCCGGACTTGAGTACCATTCGATCATGAAGAGCGACCTTTCGATACGGCCGAATTCGCGGAGCGCCCTCGCGAGATGGCTTTGCTTTGGCGTTCCGGACAATTTCTTGAGGATGGTAGATGGCACCACGGACCGCGTCGTGATCGACGCCGCAAGATGGAGCAGATCGTCCCAATGGTCGAGGATCAGATTGGCATTGATCGGCGCCCCGATGTGGTTCGACAGAGCCGGATATGCATCACCCTTCTCGAACGTATGGAACTTCCGATCTTTGAGATTACGCAGTCTTGGTGAGAACCGCTTTCCGATCAAGGCGAACAGCCCGAATATATGATCACTGGCACCGCCAGTGTCGGTAAAGTGCACCTGGATATCGAGTACCGTGTCCTGATCGAAGAGCCCGTCCAGCACATAGGCCGCCTCGCTCTCGGTGGGACTGATGGGCAAAATGCTGAAGTAGCCGTATTGATCTGACAGATGGCTATAGAATTTCGATCCGGGTTCGCTACCGTAATGCAAATTGACATCGCCGCGCTTTGCGGCTCGGTCGCTCGCACGGAAGAATTGGCCGTCTGACGAAGATGTTGTGCCATTGCCCCAAAGACGCGAATGCGGATGCTGGGTTGGGCATCGGTGATGCACGCTTGAGCCGTGCGGTATGTCTCCGATCGCGCGTGGAATGTGCGCATCCACCCAATCTGGTGAGCGCTAATCCCTTTGGAAGCGCCCGCCATTCGTTTGGGGCCAAGGTTCGTAGCATCGGCCAGTACACCAGCGAGCATTGCAGAGACATTTTTTGGTACGTCGCCGGTCCGAACATGCGTGAACTGATCCGCAAAGCCGGTCCATTCATGCACTTCCCTTAACAGATCGGGAACCTCGACCAACGGATACATATCGCTGATCTCGGCATTCAGTGCCTCGGCGGCCGCAGGGATTTCGCTGGCGGTTGGTGTGATGATCAACGTTCCGGCCTCAAGACGAACTCCTTCGAGCTTTCCGGATCGTGCCCTGTGCGCCAGACGCTGCAGGTTGAAGTCGAGCATCTGACGCGCTTCGGCAAGCCACTGCGCGCCATCAGCTTGGACACCTAATCCGAGACGATCCTCCTCCTTCAACGTGATGAATGTTGTTCGCGGCATCAAATGCTCGTCAATGGGCCGGAAAGATCGGCTGCCGTCGACCCATATCTCCGCAGATCGAAGCCGGTCTCGCAAAGCAGCGAGCGTTGCGATCTCGTAGAGTCGGAGATCAGGGTTTTCTCGTTCGAAGATGAGCCGCCGGTCAGTTTGGCTTAGGTGGGTGAGCGGGACGCGATCAGGGAGCGTCCGTCGCTTCTCGGCATGAAGCCGTTTAAGCAGCGCAATTGCCGCTAGAAGTGGATCGTGGCGAAGCGCCGAGCGGAACGTGAATGCCTGAAGGAATGCACCAGTGTATTTGTGGACGGTCGCATATTGCTCGGCTGCTACGATCAACGACGGCGCCTCGTTGTCGTCGACCATCGACTCGAGCTCAGGCTTCATCCGAAGCAGTCGATCCCAGCCGACTCTTTGGTCGAGAACATCCATTGCATTCCGACCATTGTTGTTGGCGGACTGCAGCGCGGTGATCGTATCGAGAAACATGCGCAGCGCTTTGGCGGTGTTCGCTCTGCAGTCCATCTGCCGCTGCTTCTTTCGGTTGTTGGCTTGCGAGAACAACTTACCCATCAGCTTGATGAACATCGTCACCGCATCGTCCGTGAGCTTCTGACAAAGCTTGATGACTTGAGCCACAATCAGAGCGTGGTGACGGCTGGCATTGAAGTCGTTGGCAAGCCAGGCCGGGGTTGCGTTACCCTCCCGGATCATCTGGCCCCACCGTCCTGCTGATATGCGCGCCTGTAACGTCGGATCGATCTCCAGCTGCCGCAGAAAGGCTATCCGCTCTGTCAGCCCGACCAGATTCC